>WFOJ01000095.1 GCA_015488125.1 Mariprofundaceae bacterium | reverse complement strand
TCAGTGATAAAATGGCGAATCACATCATCGGCAATCAATTCGATTTTATTGATTTCATGCGAGGTGCGAAAGCCATCGAAAAAATTGATAAAGGGGATCCGCGAACGCAGGGTGACGGTGTGGGCAATCAGGGCTGAATCATGAGCCTCCTGCACGGAAGAAGAAGCCAGCATGGCAAAACCGGTCATGCGCGTAGCCATCACATCCTGATGATCGCCGAAAATGGACAGCGCCTGAGCAGCAATCGAACGCGCCGCCACATGAAACACCGTTGAGGTCAACTCACCGGCGACCTTGTACATATTCGGGATCATCAGCAGTAGCCCTTGCGAGGCGGTGAAGGTCGTCGTCAGCGCGCCTGCCTGCAGGGCACCATGCGCCGCCCCGGCTGCACCGCCTTCGGATTGCATTTCAACCACATCGGGGACGGAGCCCAGCAAATTGGTTTTGCCCTGGGCTGCCCAGACATCACAGGTTTCCGCCATATCGGACGACGGCGTGATCGGATAAATGGAGCAGACCTCGCTAACACGATAGGCAATATGAGCGACAGCACCGCTGCCGTCGATGCTGACTTTGGCTTGTTGCTTGCTCATGCCTGATTCTCCACTTCATCCACCATTTCAATTGCATGACAGGGGCATTGTTCATAGCAAACGGCACAGCCGGTGCATAATTCATAGTTGTAGCGATAACGCTTGCCCTTGCCGAGTTTGATAACGGCTCCTTCCGGGCAGGAGCCATAGCAGCCGTCGCATTCAAAACAATTACCGCAGGAAAGGCAGCGCTTAGCCTCAAACAAGGCTTCTTGTTCGCTAAGTCCCTGCAGGATTTCGCCGAAGCCATCCAGACGTTTTTCGACAGGGATTTCCGGCTGCTTGCGCATCGGCGCTTCGGTTCGGTACCACAAATGCAGCTTTTCGTGGCCGACGACGGGGTGTTTTTCAGGTGCTTTCAGCGTTTCACCGCGCAACCAGGCATCAATGTGACGTGCCGCCTTTTTCCCATGCCCGGTGGCAATGGTGACAGAACGTTCGCTGGGCACCATATCGCCCCCGGCAAATATACCCTCGGCACCGGTCATCATATTGGTCCCGACCTGTACCGTACCATCACGATTAAACGCAATGCCTTCCACGCCACGCAAAAAGCCGGTGTCGGTATCCTGACCCACAGCCAGAATCAGGGCATCGGCCTCCAGGGTTTCCACTTCGCCCGTCGGCTGTGGACGACCGTTATCGTCCAGCTCCATGACCTCAACGGTTAACTTACTGTCGTCGATTTCCCTGATGGTGCGCAGCCAGTTAATTTTAACGCCTTCTTCCAGTGCCTCATCGGCTTCAAAATCATGTGCAGGCATGTTTTCACGGTCACGACGGTAGATGATCACCGCCTCTTCTGCGCCCAGCCGTCTGGCCGTGCGCGCTGCATCCATTGCCGTATTGCCACCACCATAAATGGCTACACGCCGCCCCAGTTTTACCGGTTCGCCGGCATCCACATTGCGCAGAAAACTGACGGCATCCATCATGCGACCGGCATCGCGTCCCGGAATATCAATTTTTTTGCTCAGGTGGGCGCCAACGGCAACAAACACCGCCGAAAAGCCTCCCGCTTCTTTCTCGGCCAGCACATCATCCACGCGATGATTGAGCACGATCTTTACGCCCATGCGTTCGATGCGGCTGATTTCCCGCGCCAGTTCATCCCGCGGCATACGGTAAGCCGGAATACCGAAATGAATCATGCCACCGGCCACCGGTCCGGCTTCAAAAATCGTGACCTCGTGACCCAGCCGGGTCAGGTGATAGGCTGCCGACAAGCCACTGGGTCCAGCGCCGATGACCATGACTTTTTTGCCTCCGGGGCGTGGTGTGTATCGCGGTTCCCAGCCTTTTTCCATCGCCAGATCGCCAAGAAAACGCTCCACAGCGTGGATACTGACTTCCTGATCGGTCAGCGCCCGATTGCAGGATGTTTCGCAAGGATGGTAGCAGACACGGCCATGAATTGACGGAAACGGGTTGTTTTCGAGCAGTTTTTGCCAGGCTTCTTCATAACGTTCTTGCTGCGCCAGTGCCAGCCAGCCCTGAATATCCTCACCTGCCGGACAGGCATGGTTGCAGGGCGGCAAAAAATCCATGTAAACCGGCTTGCGTTTGCGGGTTGCTCCGGTACCGGAGGCGTGGCTGGTAAAATCCAGCCGGGAAGTCATATCTTTCATGGCATTTCCTGACGGGAGAATTCTGCTTATATCCGCCATTGCGGATCAAAAGAAGCGGGTGCCGGATGGCCATTAACCATCCGGCAGAGCGTATCGTTCAGTAGGACTTGGTGAATTCCGTATGCTGGCAGTTGGCGCATGGTGGAATGCGCCCGGTCTTGCGGAAGTGCATCTCATGACCACAATTCTTGCAGGTCAGGGTGCCCGCGCTGGTGATTTCACCGGAACGACAATTCAGCGGCTTGCCCGCTTTTTCCGCCAGTTCACTGATGGCCGAGCCGGCAGCCTTCATCACCGAGGTGAGTGAGGCCAGTGCGCCAACGCCCAGGCGTGCCGGATCAAGGCGGGTTTTAGCTTCATGGCGCACGCTTGCCGCCATGCGGCTGATGTCATGCTCCAAAAAGGTTTTTAGTCGCTGGCCCTGTTCTTCGGTAAACGTGCCTGCGGCTGTTAATTGTTCACGGGCTGTTTCAATGGCCGCCTGTGCAAACTCCGAGGTGCGTTCTGCGCCGGATTCGAAGATTTCTTTTGCCCGGGCCGCCAGTGCATCGTATTGCGCGTTGGCATCATCATCCAGTGCTGCATCATCCATGTGAGCGATCACCGCATCGCCGAATTCCGAGGTGGAAAGTTTGATGGCATCATCCATCAGGCGATGAAAATCATAGGTCACGGTTTTGGCCTGAATGGCGCCATTGATTCCCTTGAGGATCAGATCGGCAGCTTCTGTCCAGCCCATGTAGCGCAGCATCATTTCACCGGAGAGTATCACTGAAGACGGGTTCACCATATCCTTGTTGGCGTATTTGGGCGCTGTGCCATGGGTGGCTTCAAAAATCGCATGACCGGAGGTGTAGTTGATATTGGCACCCGGTGCGATGCCGATCCCGCCAACCTGCGCTGCCAGGGCATCGGAAATATAGTCACCATTGAGGTTGAGCGTGGCGATCACGTCAAACTCAGAGGCCCGGGTCAACACCTGTTGCAGGGCAATATCAGCAATGGCATCCTTGATGATGATGCCATTAGGTAACTTGCACCAAGGCCCGCCATCAATTTCTTCGGCGCCAAACTCTTCTTTTGCCAGCTCATAGCCCCAGCGCATGAAAGCACCCTCGGTGAATTTCATGATGTTACCTTTGTGGACGATGGTGACGGATGTGCGATGATTATCAATCGCGTATTGAATAGCCGCACGGATCAGACGTTTGCTGCCCTCTTCAGATACCGGCTTGATGCCGATACCGGAACTCTCAGGGAAGCGGATTTTTTTTACTCCCATCTGTTCCTGCAAAAAAGCAATGACCTTTTGGGCTTCTTCCGTGCCTTGTTGCCATTCAATACCGGCATAAATATCTTCGGAGTTTTCACGGAAAATCACCATGTCCACATCTTCTGGCTTTTTCACGGGTGAAGGTACGC
>WFOJ01000094.1 GCA_015488125.1 Mariprofundaceae bacterium | reverse complement strand
TTTATGCAGCCGCCTTGTGGCGGTTCATTGGTGATTCATGAGTGAATTTGAGAAAATCAGGCGCTTGCCCCCTTATGTGTTCGCTACCGTCAATCAACTGAAGATGGAGCTGCGCCATCAGGGCAGGGATATTATTGATTTTGGCATGGGCAACCCTGACCAGCCAACACCACAACATATTGTTGATAAACTGTGTGAAGCATCGCGCGATGGTCGCAACCATCGCTATTCGGTGTCACGTGGCATTCCCGGTCTGCGCAAGGCTGTTTGCGCCTGGTACAAGCGAAAATTCGATGTCGAGCTTGATCCCGAATCGGAAGCCATTGTCACCATCGGTTCCAAGGAAGGGCTGGCGCACCTGGCCGTGGCCATTACTTCGCCAGGCGATCTGATTCTCTCCCCCAATCCGGCTTATCCGATTCATCCTTACGGCTTTATTATTGCCGGAGCGGATATTCGTCATGTGCCGATTGGTCCGGGACGCGATTTTCTCGCCGAAGTGGAAACTGCCGTGAAGGATTCCTGGCCTCGACCTAAAGTACTGGTCGTCAATTTCCCATCGAATCCGACAGCGGAAGTTGTTGATCTCGAATTTTACCGCAAAGTCGTGGATTTCGCCCGGGAACATGATTTGATCGTGATTTCCGATATTGCCTATGCTGAAATCACCTTTGACGATTATCAATGCCCTTCCATTTTGCAGGTGCCCGGCGCCAGGGATGTTGCGGTGGAATTTTATTCCCTCTCCAAAACCTACAACATGCCTGGCTGGCGCATTGGCTTTATGGTCGGCAATCAGGAAATTGTGGCAGCGCTGGCCAAAATCAAGTCATACCTTGATTATGGCACCTTTCAGCCCCTGCAAATTGCCGCCTGCGCCGCCCTCAACGGGCCTCAGGATTGCGTGGCGGAAATTCGCCAGATGTATCAGGATCGCCGTGATGTGCTGATCAAAGGCCTGCATCAAATGGGCTGGATGGCGGAGAAGCCAAAGGCTTCGATGTTTGTCTGGGCGGAAATCCCCGATGCATTCAAAGCCATGGGCTCGCTGGAGTTTTCCAAGCTATTGCTACAGGAAGCCGGTGTAGCCGTTTCGCCCGGCGTTGGTTTTGGCTCGGAAGGGGATCATTTTGTGCGCATCGCACTGATTGAAAATGAACATCGGACGCGCCAGGCGTTGCGTGGCATTCGTCAGTTTTTGCAACGCAGGTAACAACACAAGGAGTCAGGAATGAAGGAAATTCGCATCGGCCTGTTGGGGCTGGGAACCATTGGTCTGGGCGCAGCGCGCATTTTACTGGAACAACAGGCATTGATGGCACGCCGTCTGGGGCGCAGGCTGCGTTTGGTCACAGCAGCAGATCGCAATCTGAACCGCGAATTTGACCTTGATATGAGCGGGGTGCGGCTTGTTGACGATGCACAGGCCGTAGTGACGGCTGATGATGTGGATATTGTGATCGAGCTGATCGGCGGTTATGAACCAGCGCGAAGCTTTGTGGCAACAGCGCTGGAGCGAGGCAAACATGTGGTCACCGCCAACAAGGCCCTGATCGCCAAACATGGTGATGAACTGTTTGCCCTGGCTGAACGCAAGGGCGTGGCGCTGGCTTTTGAAGCAGCAGTCGGCGGTGGTATCCCCTGCATGAAAGCGCTGCGCGAAGGGCTGGCCGCCAATGCTGTTGAATCCATTTACGGTATTCTCAATGGCACCTGCAATTATATCCTCACCCGTATGGAAAATGAAGGCGCGGCTTTTGATGATGTATTGCGCGATGCTCAGCAACTGGGCTACGCCGAAGCTGATCCGACGTTTGATATTGAAGGTATTGATACAGCGCATAAACTGTCCATTCTGGCAGCCATGGCCTTTGGCTCGGAGATTCATTTTGACGAGGTATTCACCGAAGGGATCAGTCGTATTACACCGGATGATATTCGCTCGGCTTATGAACTGGGCTATCGCATCAAGCTGCTGGGCATCGCCAAACCCCATGGTGAGCAGGTGGAAATGCGGGTACACCCCACCCTTGTGCCACTGCATTCACAGTTGGCGCAGGTCAGCGACTCCTATAACGCCGTGCAGATTTCCGGCGATTTTGTTGAACATACCATGTATTTTGGTCGCGGTGCCGGTGAGCGGCCAACAGCATCTGCGGTGATTGCCGATGTCATGGATATTGCCCGCGTGCTGCCTGATGGCGTGGCGCATCTGGCGCCGCCGATGGGCTTTGTTGCTGCCGAGCGCCGGAATATGCCGACCATGCCGGTCGTTGATGCAGAATGTGAGTATTATCTGCGTTTTATGGTGCAAGACCGGTCAGGCGTGCTGGCGGCTATTTTGTCGATTCTGGCTGATCATCGTATCAGTATTGAGGCAGTCATCCAGAAAGAGCGTCATGCCACCGAAGCTGTCCCCGTGGTGATGATGACGCACAGCACCAGCGAAGGCAATCTGCAATCCGCGATTGCCCGTATTGTGGCGCTTGATTGTGTGCAGCGCGACGTATTGATCCTGCGCAAGGAAGAAACCCATTAGGCATTTCCTCGTGATCAGCATGCACCACCAAGCATGCATTTTATTGCATCTGCATATCCAGCATGCAAAAGCTTTTACCTTGCCAGCGGAGTTTGAATTATGACTTATTACCAGGGAATTATCCAACGCTACAGAGCCTTTTTGCCCATTGCTGAAAAGGATTCAGTGATTACCCTGTACGAAGGGAACACGCCATTACACGAATCCCTGAATCTGCGTAATGCCATTAACCCTGAACTGAATATTTACCTGAAATTTGAGGGGCTTAACCCCACAGGTTCCTTCAAGGACCGGGGCATGACCATGGCTGTCACCCAGGCCTATAACGCCGGTTCACGCAAAATCATCTGCGCTTCGACCGGCAACACCTCGGCAGCGGCGGCAGCCTATGCCGCCAACTGTGGCATGCAGGCCTACGTGCTGATTCCTGATGGTAAAATTGCCCTTGGCAAGCTTTCTCAGGGCATGCGCTATGGGGCCAGGGTGATCCAGATTCGCGGCAACTTCGATCAGGCCCTGCAAATTGTGCGTGATATTTCCGCTGATGGCTCGGTAACGCTGGTTAACTCGGTCAATCCCTTCCGCTTGCAGGGGCAGAAAACCGCCGCCTTTGAAATTATCGACGAACTGGGTTTTGCCCCGGATTTTCACGCCTTGCCAGTGGGCAATGCCGGCAATATTACCGCTTACTGGATGGGCTACCGTGAATACCATGAGCGGCGCATTGCCAAAACTCTGCCGGCCATGCTCGGTTTTCAGGCCGCTGGCGCAGCGCCCATCGTCAATGGCGCGCCTGTGGAACACCCTGAAACCGTGGCTACAGCCATTCGCATCGGCAAGCCTGCCTCCTGG
>WFOJ01000093.1 GCA_015488125.1 Mariprofundaceae bacterium | reverse complement strand
CGCTCCGCATGATGAGATGCAGGATTCAGGCCAGAAAACGGCGGTCGGTTCGCGGTCTGGAGACCGCTCCTACAGTGTGTGCGATCCCCCTGCAGGAGGGGCTTCTGGCCCCGAATCGCTCCTGCCTTCGGATTGCGTAGCCAGCCGTGCCTGATGAATGGCCTGTAGCAGGCTGCCATAGAGTACATCACGGCCTCCAGCCCTGTCGCAGGCCGTGCCATGATCAACGCTGGTACGCACAAATGGAAGCCCCAGAGTAATGTTGACAGCATCGCCAAAACTCAATGTTTTCAACGGAATCAACCCTTGGTCATGATAGCAGCAAATCATGGCATCATAATGCTCGCGCATCTGCGGAGAAAACAGGGTGTCCGATGGCATGGGGTCGCTGACATTAATGCCAAGCTGGCGCGCCTGATCGACAGCAGGCTGAAGAATGCGTTGTTCCTCGTCACCAAAATGCCCCTGTTCGCCGGCATGTGGATTTAAGGCGCACATGCCAAGGCGTGGCCTGTCGATCGCAAAACGATGCTGTAAATCGTGATGGGTAATGCGCAATACCCGCAGCGTTTCAGACACCGACAAGGCATCCGGCACTGCACGAATGGCCATATGCGTCGTCAGCAAAACGACGCGCAGGGATGAGGAAGCCAACATCATGGCGAAACCTGCTTCGCTATTGCTGTGACACGCTGCCAGATCAGCGAGAAATTCGGTATGACCAGGAAAATCAAAGCCGTGCTCGCGCAATACGCGCTTTTCAATCGGCGCGGTAATCATCGCCCTGGCCTGGCCCTTAAGACAACACTCGGCAGCCTGGCGAATACAGGCCATAACAGCCTCCGCTGTAGTGCCGGAAGGCTTGCCAGGATGAACATCGCCAGCGCTTAAGCCTGGATTCCAGCAGTGCAAAACGCTGGCATCATCAAGGCAGGAGGTCGCCTGTTGCCAGTCAGCGTATTCAACAATCGTCGTCTTGCCGCCGAGCAGGCGTGCGCGTTCACGCAACCATGCCGCAGGAGCGACCAGTAACACATGCTTAAAAGCTGCTGGCCTTGCCTCATGTGCCAGCAGGACAACATTCGGGCCAATACCGGCAGGCTCGCCCAGGGTCAGCAGCAAGGGGAGCTTGCTGTGCCGACTCACTCCATCATGCCCTGAGGGCATGTCAGTTGTTTGATCACCGCCTGTGACTTCAGATGCGCCATCCAGCGCGGTACCTGGGTTTGCATTTCCGCTTCCGTCAATAGCTGGCGGATACGGTCACGATTGGCTTCGTAGCTGCCGGGGTCAATATGGCGCTTTTCCTCCAGGCGAATAATGTGCAGGCCAAACTGCGTACGCACCACGTCGCTTACCGTTCCCGGCTTCATGCTGAATACGGCATCTTCAAAAGGTTTGACCATCATGCCACGCTTGAACCAGCCCAGGTCTCCCCCTTTGCTGGCGCTTGGGCCTTGCGAGACCTCTCTGGCACGCGCGGCAAAATCTTCCGAGGACTTATGCTTAAGCTGTTGCGCCAGCTTTTTGGCCTGCAACATGATCTCGGCTTGTTCTGTCTCGCTCGCCGATGCCGGGATTTTCAGCAGGATATGACGGGCATGCACCTCATCATAAGCTTCGCCGACATCGGGTTTTTTCCAGCGCTCTTCTGCCGCCTGCAAAATATGAAAGCCTGCTGGCGAACGGGTTGGTTCTGTTACCTGGCCGACAGGCAGCGCAAAAACAGCGCTGAACACCGGCGAAATCGAACCTTGCATAAACCAGCCCAGATCATTATCCGCATTACTGCCGCTGGCAGAATACAGCGCCGCCAGACGATCAAAGCTCTCGCCGTTGTGCAAGCGATCGTACACATCCAGCGCCTGATCACGCACTTTGCGCACCTCTTCCGGCGTTGGTGAAGCGGGCAAGGCCAGCAGAATCTGACGGATATGAAGCTCGCGTATGGGCTTGGGATTTTTCAGGTATTTGCGATAATACTCGCGCATGGCTTCGTCACTGATGTTGATCTGGCTGCGTACAGACTGATCAATCAGCTTGTTCACCAGCAAGCGGTCGTGGATATTCTGGCGGTAACGCTCAAAATCCATGCCCTGTTTTTTCAAGATTGCCTTTAACTGTGAAACCAGCAGGCCATTACTCTGAGCCACCCGTTCAATCGCCTGATCCACTTCTTCGTCCGGCACGCTGATGCCCAGTTTTTTTGCTTCTCGTTTTTGCAGGATCAGCATGATTTCCGTATCCAGCACCCGCTGATACAACTGCTGTTTGTCGATGCGGCCCTGGCCACTTTGCGCCAGTTGCGCCTGCATGGTTTGCATGCCCTGCTGTAACTGATAGCAGCTAATCGCTTCGTTATTCACCGTTGCAGCCAGCGCATCAAGCGGCACTGCTCCGGCATATAGCCTAACACTGCCTGCCAGCAGGCAAATACCAGCGATGAACCATTTATGCATAACGTTCCAGCGCCCGCTTGACCCGCTCATAATCTTCCGCCTCAAACTGTTTGTTGTGCAGCACAAACTGCTGCTTTGCGCCTTGTTGATCCATGCCTGTCAGGCCGAAGGATTTGCCGGCATGATCGGCGAAATAACGCAGTTCTTTCACCAATACGACTTCACCGCCGCCCTTGAGCGAAAGCTTGATGCGCGAGCGATTAATATCCAGCGCCACGGGCGCGCCAGGCAACCACAGCATGCGCCGACCAATGCGGTTGCCACCTACCATCAGAAAAAAGAAGCCTAAAAACATCAGCCCATAAGCCATCATACCCTGTGTTTCATTGCCCGCAAACCACAGTTTCAGCCCCCACAGCAGCAAAAAGCCAACGGTAGGCACATAAAGCAATACATCCCAGATCACACCAGTCTTGTCCGCGTGCAGTGTGCACTGCACTTCTTCCCATTTTTTCGCCACCGTTTAGCTTCCTGTACTGGCCGTCATATCTTTGAGCAGAGGATCAAGCTCCTGATACAGAATGCGACCGGGATAAACCATTTTCACCTTTCCGTAGGGATCGATCACAAACGTCCATGGCTCACCACGCACCTGAAAAGCATCATAGGCCTCAGGGTTGTAATACTGATCCATATGCAGAAAAATGACATCTTTTTCATACACATTCATCAGTTCCTTGAGTAGCTGCAATTGCTTGTCGCATTGCGTGCAATGCCCGGGTGTGGCAAATTCCAGCACAATGGGTTTGCCCATCTTCAGCGCATCGTCAAAGGATACACGATACATACGCGGATCAGGATAGCGATAGCTGGTGATTTTGGAGAGATCACCGCCAACATCATCCAGCGTCTTGGTTTTCACTGAGGGTACCTGCTTGCCCGTCATAAAAGCGCCGCTGCCACCAACATCACAGGCCGTCAGCAGCATTAGCAAGACCAGTGACCACAGGCGTAACATCAGCGCTCCGACTTCCGACAGGTCATAAAGATGTTGTAAGCCCAAATGAAATTGGCCAGCAAAACCAGCGAACCAAAAATACCCATGGCAGCCAGCCAGGGCCGAACCAGAGCTTCCACTTCATCCGGCGTCTGTGTAACGCTGGCCGTGCCACCAATCACCCCGGCCATGGTAAAAAACACTACCATGCCGATCAGGCCAAGGTTGTGAATCCAGAAATGCGCCTTGACCAGTTTCATACTGTAAATACCGCGACGTACCAGCCGTGGTACCACATAATAAACAGCGGCAAAAATCGCCATTTCCACCCATCCCAACAGATTGATATGGGTATGGGCGCGAACGATCAGGTTACCATGCATGCGATGATCGACAAAATGCCGAAAATCGGCAATGCCGCCCATCAAGGCACCCCATGAAAAACCAATCATACTGTAAATAACGCAGGCGAAAATAAACCACAAGGTGTATTTGACGTATTCTTCATCGTCCCAGGGCTGTGCCATCAGTGGGTCTCCTTTGCGTCCTGGCTGTATGCATCAGCCGTCGGCATCTTTTCACGCACATCGTGATATTTTTCTTTCCAGTCGGCAGGTGCCCATGTTTTGACCATGCTGTCGATAAATTCGGAACGACCATCCGGTGGTACTTCAGCCGTTGATGAACCCGGGTCGGATTTCAACTCGGAAAGAAAGACGGCAATCTGATGCCGGGTATGGGCATCAATCTTCGCCACATAATCGGCGCGCTTTGGCGTTGCGCCATGATCGACGGTGGGCGCGCCATAGGTTTTTTCAGGATCGGCCAGAAAGGCCTCAATCCATTGTAATGTGCGCCGCGAACCAATACCGTCCAGTTCGGCGGTGCGGCCCATATTGGTGCCATTGCGCAAGGCCCGGTGGCAGGTAGTGCAGCCATTAAGGCGAAACGCCTCGGAGCCTTTCTGCCCTTCGGCACTCAGCTCAAAATGGGTTTTCATTTCAAACATGGGTTTCTCTTCATGGGACTGAATCATCAGCATGACAATAAAACCGATAAAAGCCAGCACCACAAAGGCACCGGCCACGATAAACATTAACTTTTCTCCGGTTTTCATCGGAGGCTGGGGGCGTGGAGTACTCATGGCGCGGCATTCTTGATGCTCGCCAACGGTATTGCAAGTCGGACGAGACTACACTTAATAAAAGGGATTGCCTTCCCACGGGCACAGGTCGTTAACCAGACATTCACTGCATTTGGGGTTTCTGGCTGTGCAGACGTAACGGCCATGCAGAATCAGCCAGTGATGGGCGTGTTGCAAAAACTCTTCGGGGATTCGCTTCAGCAATCCTTTTTCCACCGCCAGCGGTGTTTTCCCCGGAGCGATCGCCATGCGATTGCTTAGCCGGAACAAATGCGTATCGACAGCCATGGTCGGTTGGCCAAACACAACATTCAGCACGACATTGGCTGTCTTGCGGCCAACGCCGGGCAGACTTTCCAGATCACTGCGCTGATCAGGCACTTTGCCATCGAATACCTCAATCAGGCGACGGCACAGACCAATGAGATTTTTCGCCTTGCTGTTATACAGGCCCAGCGATGCAATATGCCGACGAATACCTGCTTCACCAAGCGCCAGCATGCGGCTAGGTGTTGGCGCTTCGGCAAACAATCCCGGCGTTACCTTGTTGACAGCAACATCGGTGGACTGCGCTGAGAGCACAACCGCCACCAGCAGTTCAAAGGGGTTATGATAAATCAGTTCGGTGCGCGGCTCAGGTTCCGCTTTCTGAAAACGGGAAAAGACCTCCCGAACTGCGGCATCAGAAAGCATCATTCTTTTTTCAGATAAAGCACTTGCTTGCTGTCAACAATATCGCCTGCCGGATCAATACGCTTTTCCAGCAACACCAGTTTATCATCCTCAATGCTGATGATACGCCCGTTATTGCGCCCCATGTAGTTTCCTTCCTTAACGGTATAGGCAATGCCGGAAGTATCCTCAACCATTGCCACCTTGCGGTCTCCCATGATAAACGTGGCAACAAACTTCAGGGCGCTAAGATCAAAACTTTCCAGCGGCTCCTTGACCCGGCTGTCAATTCTGCGGCGTGCTTCTTCCTGCTTCTGACGCAAGAGCTCCTGTAGTTGCCGCTCACGCTCCGTCATTTTATCCAGGTAGGAGACAAACGGATCACGCACCTTGTTAATATCAAATTTTGGCGCTCGTAAAATGCGTTTTCTGGCATCCACAGAGTCAGGGTCAACCGCATCGGAATAAGGATCAGCAACGACGGCTGTTGCCTTGGGTGGCGCACTGTTCTGTTTTGCTGATGTAGTTGCTGCAATGGCCATACCTGCTGGTATCAATATCGTCAGCATAAGCAAGGGTGTGAACACACCAGGGCAAGAAACCTGATATTGCCCTGTGTGACGCATAGTGGTGAAGGAACAAACTATTTCTTGCAACATCATAGCCTCCAAAAACCGCCCTCATCAGGGCAGAAGCGCCTATTCTCACATGAACCAAGCGAATCGACAAGAGTATGCCACTTTTCATTTCGAGGAAATTTTCCGTCGGCATACATAAAAAAAGCCCGCCAATGCGGGCTTTTTTCAGGCGATACCTGCCCGGGCAGGCAGGGTAAACACCAGCAAGATCAGATACTCAACGAGCAGGCAATCTTTGATCTGTTGGATTCAGACGGGGTTTAATAACGATTCGGACGGGGACGAGCCTCGTTCACCGTCAGGTCACGACCCATATGGTCCTGGCCATTCAGTGAAGCGATCGCCGCATTACCACCTTCATCATCATTCATTTCAACGAACGCAAAACCACGGCTACGGCCAGTCTCACGATCGGTGATGATTTTAACAGAATTTACTTCTCCAAACTGTGCAAACACATTGCGAAGATCATCCTCCGTACTACGGAAGGAAAGATTGCCAACATAAATATTCATTCAGGTCCTCTACAACGAGCGGCTACTATAGCCCGCTCTTTTCAACAAATTCCAGCAGCTCGCACACATGCGAAAAACCACTGCCAGTTCACCTTCTCACCCTTTCAAGATGCGGTGGAACTGCCGCCAGCATCGTCAAAT
>WFOJ01000092.1 GCA_015488125.1 Mariprofundaceae bacterium | reverse complement strand
GGCGCGTATAATGCGGCCAGTCGAGAATGCCGTCTTCGGTGAATGAATCAAGCACCGCAGACTCAGGGCTTCCCAGCACACCGGGCAACAGGCGGATCACGGCGTCAAGCACGCACATGGCAGCCGGTTCGCCACCGGAAAGCACATAATCTCCCAATGATAACTGCTCATCCACATAATCGCAGATACGTTCATCAAAGCCTTCGTAACGACCGCAAAGCAGTGTGATGCCGCCATCATGAGCAGCATAGGCCAGCGCTTTTTCCTGATTAAAGGGTAAGCCTGAGGGACTTAGCATAATGACGCGAGTAGCAGGACTGCGCCGCCGGGCTTCGGCAATAGCGGCGACCACGGGCTCCGGTTTGAGTACCATGCCGGGACCACCACCATAGGGTGTATCATCTACCTTGCGATGCACATCAGTGGCAAAATCACGAATCTGGATGCATTCAATTTGCACCAGTTGCTGCGCGATGGCACGCGCCGGAATGCTGCAGGCCAGCGGCGAATCAAAAAATGAGGGAAACAGCGTCAGCAACTGGGCGTGAAACATGCATCCATTCCTTCCTGCAGGTGTACCCGAATACACCTGTTTTCCTCATCGACGGCGAGAATTACATCTTCAATAAAGGGCAGCATCCATTCTCCCGCCTCATTGCGCACACAGAGAATATCCTGCGCGCCAAAGGATTGTACGCCGACGACCTTGCCAAGGAGGCAGGGCGTTTTGTCTGTAGCGGCGGGAACTGGCGCGGTACCGTCGCTGATCACCGTCATGCCGACAAGATCCTGCCATAAAAATTCATCATCTTCGAGCGTAATATCGCGGCGATCTACCCACAGCCTTTGCCGGTGAAGCGCCGTGGCTGCTTCAAGCGTATCAACACCCGCCAGTTTAAGCATGATTTTTTTGCCATGCGCGGTGCAGCGCTCAACCTGCCATGGCGGAGATTGCGCCGCCGCCCTGGCATCATGCCCTGACCACAAACGACAATACCCGGCGACTGCCAGGGCAGGCCGGGTATGGGAATAAATGATTAAATTACCTTTCAATCCATGTTGGCCAATAATATCAGCAACATGGAGAAGGTCGCCAGCCTGCGTCTTGCTATTCAGCAGATGCCCTGGTGATCAGTGATTGAACGCGATCGGATATTTTTGCACCTTTGGCTTTCCACGCGTTAACACGCTCAAGGTCAAGCGTGATCAGCTCAGGCTGGCTGCAAGGGTCGAAATGCCCAAGTTTTTCGATGAAGTCGCCATCACGACGATTGCGCTCATCGGTTACGACCACTGAATAAAACGGGCGCTTTTTCCTGCCGCCACGCTGCAAGCGAATCACAGTCGCCATAAATAACACCTCCAAAAAAGAGGCGCGCACTATAATCATCGCCATGGCACAGAGCAAGCTTTCTTTGTTGCACACTGCGCCCTGACTGTGACCAAACGGGTTTTGTTCCAGCGGATGTTGCCGCCTGTTACCGCATTGTTCAACCGGTCTGTGCCGTGCCATATTTCAGGCACGGCTGGTGCTTATTTGGCGTAATCTTCGCCTTTTTCACGCATGAAATAACCCGCTGTACCCTGTTTTTTATCCTCAAACACCTTGTACCAGACGAGGAATTTTTCAGGATGAACGCCTTTGATGATATGCTGATTTTCGTCCTGACCTGAGACGAAAGATTTGCAACTGCCGGAAATCGTCCAGTTGCCATCGGTATCGATAGTCAGCGCGCAATCCAGACCAAAATCCCTGAAGCCATTGCCGGTATCGCGCAGGGTGTCGTTTTGCAGGTTGAGTACATCACCATTTTGCAAATTCACCGAATGCGTGAAGAGCATCATTTCAGCGCCGATTTTCAGCAGCGGGCCTTCAATATCATCGCCTTCGACGGTATCAGGAAAGCTCAGATTGGGATTGCTGCCATTATCAAAAAAAGCCGCGAAATGGCTGTGAATGCCCGTGCCTGCCGATGCCGATAACGGCAACACGATGATGCTAAACAGCGCCAGCGCTGCGTATTTGATTCGAGTCATAAAGTTCCCCCTTGCTCATCAAGGTCTCCAAGCGTATGATGCTGCGAGCAAATGTAAAGCACAACCCTGGCAGGATGGTGATTAAAGATGTAACTTGTTATGAAGCGATCTCCTATTTACAGCGTTTTCCCCTCCATTGAATCGCGCCCAGGCGTTTGTCGCAGAGCGAATGCGAACAAACGCATCCGCTCTGCACTGCGCTATTTCAGGGTATTCAGAAAATCGTCAACTTTTTTCTTCAAGGCATCCAGTACTCCTCGCGTATCGTTGTGGTCAGACAATTTTTTCTCCAGCGAGTGAATATCCTTCAGCATTGCCTGGTAGGCCTTTTTGTCCAGATAGCCCAGCGCCCTGGCCTTTGCCAGTTCCAGTTTTGCGGTATTCAGCAAGTTGCGAACCGATGTTGCATCCTTTTTTTCGATGGATTTTTGGTCACCCACTGTTTTACGCGCCTGTGCCAACAGATCCTGAGCATGCAAAACAGGGAGTGGTGTAATGTGGTCGGTGACCATCAATGTTGACAGGGTATGCTGCAACTCCTGAACGGCTTCCTTCGTCTTTCCCTTTTCAATCAATGGTACGACTTTCTTGATAGCGTTAGGGTAGGTAGCCAGGGGAATATTCGTGACTCGGACATCCACCTCACTGGCAAGCGAGTCCAGCAGATATCGCGCATCCTGTACACGCCCATCATCCAGCAAGTCGCCCGCGGTCTTCTTGGCTTTCTCGATATCTTTCACACTCCCTGGATAAGAGCGGATGATAACGTTAACATCCACCGGTGCGAGAGCGAGGTCTGGATGCGCAGTAGTGACGATTTCCAGCTTGCCTACTGCTGCTGCCAGAAGGTCAAGTGCCTTTGTCTTGTCTCCTGCCTCCAATGCCCGCAGCGAGGCCTGAGTATCATTTAATGCTGTTACTGCATCCTCCATGATATGCGAGCGCTCTTTGGCTGCCTGAGCAGTTGCCTGTTTTGGTGATTTTGTGACATGTGACTGCCCTTCCGATGCCAGCGCAGCTTGAAAAACAGGTACGGTGGCTACCATAGCGCAAAGCGCAATGTGTCTAATGCGTTTCATAATGAAACCTCCTTGATGGTTATCGTTGAGGCATTGCCCCTGGCTACATGTATAGGTTTGCAGAAAAGACAATAAAAGACTTGAATCTGGGGTCAGGAAACCCCATGACCGGTCGTTGACAGCATCAATCCGGGAGCATGGAAGGCAGCATATGACATAGGCGTTGCTCAGCTTTGGGTTAGAAACAGCCATTGCAGGCAGATGGCAAGAGGCTATCTGGCGAAAGTGCTTTTCACCGGCATTCACAGTTGGCGTTTGCGCAATGTTGACAGGGTCGTCAGTGAATCATGCTGTTCATTTCAACAATCGGCAGCAGAATCGCCATGGCCAGCATGCCCACCAGCACGGCCATGATCAGCATCAGACCTGGCTCAACGATGGTCATCAGGCGATTGATCAACCGCGATGTTTCGCTTTCGTACTGATCGGCAATGCGCAACAACATGCGGTCGAGTTCGCCGCTTTGCTCGCCAATATCCATCATCTGGATGGCCATATGCGGCAGCAGGCCACCATCTTGCAGCGTGTGTGCCAGCGTATCCCCTTCGCGGATGGATTCGCGGGCATGCTCGGCCAGTTCGCGAACAGGAATCAGGCTTAATCCCTGCGCCGCAATACGCATGGCGGCAAGCACCGGCACGCCGCCAGCCAGCAACATGCCGAGCGTGCGGCTGAAACGGGCGGTGTCAATACGGATCAGCAGCGAAGAAAGCAATGGCAGGCGCAGTAGCATGCGATCCCGCCAGGCGCGTATGGCAGGTTTTTTCAATAACCAGCGGCCAGCCAGTATCAGCAACATACCACTTGCCAGCAGCCATGCGCCATCATGGCGAACAAATGATGACACCGTGATCACCAACTCCGTGATCCACGGCAATTCACCACCGCTGCGCTGAAAGACCGCGACGATCTGCGGCACGACCCAGGTCAGCAACACCGTCATCACCGCCATGCCGAAAAACAGAATAATCGCGGGGTACAAAATGGCTGACATCAGTTCCTGTTGCAGGCGACGGCGATTATCCAGCAGCTCCGCCAGCCGCGTGGCGACAATATCCAGTTGCCCGGTTTCTTCGCCAGCTTCCACCATATTGCAGATAATATCATCCATGCCGATCTGACGCAGTGATGAGGCAAGGCTGTCGCCCTCCAGAATCTGCTGGCGCACATGAAACACCGCACTGGCAGCTTTGGCGCGGGGCATGCCGGTGGCAATCGAGCCAAGCGATTCAACCAGCGGCATGCCTGCGCCGATCAGCGTTGCCAGTTGCTGTAAAAAGAGGGCGGTTTCATCGCCATTTAACGCGCCTTTGTTGCGCTTGCCCGCTGTGTTGCCATGACCCTTTTCCCGAACAGGCTGCAAGCGGCGGAGAACAATGCCGCGAGCTTTTAACTGCCCTCTGGCCGCCCGCTCGGATTCGGCATCCAGTTCTCCTTGGCAGCGTCGCCCCTGACTATCAACACCTTCCCAATTGAACTGACTCATGCTTCAATCTCAATGGCTTCTTCACTGGAGACGCGTAGCACTTCCTCAACGCTGCTGACACCTGCATACACATGTCGGGCACCATCCTGGCGCAAGCTGCGCATGCCTTGTTTGCGAGCAATATGGCGCAGCTCCGTCCACCCCTTGCTGGCATGAATGGCATTGCGCAATTCTTCGTTAATATTGAAAATTTCGTAGATGGCGATCCGTCCGATAAAGCCGGTGTGCATACACTGCGAACAGCCTTTCGGTTCATAAATCGTGGTCTTTTCAGGTAGCTCGTGAGCCGTCACCTCCAATAGCCGGGCATCCTCTGCGGAGGCCAGGCGTGGCTGCTTGCAATGCGGGCAGAGACGGCGAATCAGGCGCTGAGCCTGCACCATGATCAGCGATGAAGCCAGCAAATAGGGTTCAACGCCCATATCCTGCAAGCGAATAGCAGCAGAGAGCGCATCATTGGTATGCAGTGTAGCGAACACAAGATGGCCGGTCAGCGACGCCTGAATGGCAATTTCTGCTGTTTCCAGATCGCGGATTTCACCGATCATGACGATATCCGGGTCCTGACGCAGAATGGAGCGCAGGCCGGCGGCAAAACTCAGGCCGATTTTCGGCTGTACCTGCATTTGCGCCACACCACCGAGTTGAT
>WFOJ01000091.1 GCA_015488125.1 Mariprofundaceae bacterium | reverse complement strand
CTGTTGCTTACGTTGTTGCTGAACGAAACGCCATGCCCTGAGACCATCAAACCAGGTAAAGAAATGCTTGCAGAATGAGGCTTCATGACGGGCATTGCGACGCATGCCTTCGCTGGCTTTGGCCATCCCCTGCTGTTGCAGAAATGTTGCCAGCGCAGGCGCCTGTGTTTGCAGCCAGGCATCTGTGGACTGTGTGAACAAGCGGGGCAGTTGCTGCACCATCTGCTGTAATTGCAAAAACACCTCAATGGCAGCCATATGCCGATATTGCTCATCCCCCTGACAGGCAGCGCGCACAGCCTGCCCTGTGCCAAACGGGGTGCGGGTGGAAATGCGCGGTGAGGGATAGACGCGCACCTGCGGCAGGGTGATCACCTCGCGCTCCCGCGCCAGTTTGTGCATAAAATAAAAATCCTCGCCCGCCTGACGGCGATTCATTCCCGAATGCCGGGCATAGGCATTGGCGCGCACCACCATACAGGAGCCCATCGCCGTAAAGGCATAAGGCAGTCCGGCAAGCCGCCAGCCTGCGGTAATGGTGCGTAAAAAAAGCTCATAATCGATGATGGCCTGCCGCTGAGCGGCATCTGCCGCCTGTTCCAGTGGATGCGCAAACTCGCAAAGCATGGCATGCTGCTTCGGTTGCGCAGCCGCCTGATCCAGCAGACGCTGACCATAATCCGCATCCACGCGACAATCTGCATCCAGCGAGGCGATCAGACCATCAGCGCAGCCAACACTGGCCAGACGCAGCATGGCTTCATCCATGCCCAGTTTGCGGGCAGTGCCAACGCCAGCCTGTGCCGAAGGCAGCGCCGTGGCCGTCAGCACCATGGCCTCGCTATGCTGACGTAGTTCGCTGATGCTTTGTGCGTTTTGCTGGCGAATGGCTGCCTCGGCGCTGGCCGCATGATTGACCACCACGATGATTTCCGCCGTCGCTGGCAATGATGCCTGCACATGTTTCACCGTGGCGAGAATACCCGGTTCGTTCATGCAGGGAATCACGCAAATCAGCCGGGTGTTCTTGTCGCAGGGCTGCTGCAACCGGGGCTGCAAGCCATGCAGTCGCGCATAGCGGTGGATGGATTTTATGATGCCAATCCCTGTAACTGTTGTTGCAATGCCCGGACTTCAGCGCGCAGTTGAGCTACTTCCGCTGCCAGTTGATCCAGCCGTTCGGATGAAGGCGTAGTTGCCGGAGCAGATAGCTGCGCAGGTACATCTTCTGTGACTGGTTCACCACAGAGGCGATGGGCATAACGGGCTTCGCGCTGGCCAGGTTGCCTGCCAAGACAGACCATCAAAGGGTCTTCACCATCGGCAAGCTGCGTTAGCTGTGTTTGCAGCGCATCGTTGTCGCTGAAAGTCACCATACGGCTGGTATGGATGCGGATTTCATTCAGAGTGAGCGGGCCGCGCAGCATTAGCACGCAGAGGATGGCGCGCTGCTCGATATTCAGGCGTAATTTGCGGGATAGCTGCTGTTCATAGCGATCCACCCGGCCATCCATGCGGGCGGTTACCAGTCCCTCATGACGCAATGCGTTAACCGTAGCGGCCACTTCGCTTTCACTCAGCTTCATCACAGGGCGACGACTGCTTTTCTGATTGCAAGCTGTGGTTAATGCCTTGAGCGTCAGGGGATAATAATCCGGGGTGGTTATTTGTTTTTCCATCAGCGAGGCCAGCACCCTGGCGCTGATCTGATCGAGCATGTCAACCACTGGTTCATTCATTTTTGTTCCTCTCTTCCCTTACCGCACAACGACGCACGGGCAGATACAGGCAAACACAGGCCCCGCCAAGTTGACTGCTGCGTTGCAATTGCCAGCGGCCATTGTATTCAGCAAGAATGGCGGCGACAATAGAGAGGCCCAGCCCATGCCCCTGCTTGCGTTCATCCAGACGCACACCACGTTGCGGCAGGCTTGCCAGTTCTTCTTCCGGCATACCCGGGCCGTCGTCTTCAACAGTCACCACCAGTTCACCGTCCTGCCATACCAGCTTCAGGCTGACGTAGCTTCTGGCCCATTTACAGGCGTTGTCCAGCACATTGCCAAGCAGTTCCAGTATATCTTCACGATCAACCATCAGGCACAGCATTGCCGGGCAATCCAGCACGATGTGTTGCTGTGGGTAGAGCGTGCGCATAGCCTCGATGAGTTCGCTGGCTTCTTTGTGTAATGGCAGCCGATCAGGAACGGTGCGTATGCCGGAGAGCTGGGCAATGCGCAACTCATGCTCAATACGCTGGTGAATCTGCTCGCTGGCACGGCGCAGCTGCTGGCGGGCGCGGGCATCAAACGGTTCGTTATCCAGCAACTGATGAATGCGCGCCAGCGGGGTTTTAAGGCTGTGAGCGAGGTCGCCCAGGGCGTTGCGCGTGCGTTGCATGCGTTGCTGCAGACGTTCAATCATGTAATTGAACTCTTCCACCAGAGGGCTGAGTTCCATGGGGATATGCGCTGTCGGCAGGCGATCACGGCGGCCATCCCAGAGTTCCTGCATATCCTGGCGCAATCGCTGCAAAACCCCCATGGCGCGGTGCAGCGTCCATTGTTGCCACCACCAGAGCAACAGCATGGCAACAGCAAAAACAACGGCATCTGCCAGCATTAATTGCCTGGTCAGGTGGTTCTGATGATCCATTTCTTCGGCGACAGTAATGCGAACCAGTTCGCCATCGCGTTCATAGGCGCTGTGCAAGATCAGCAGGGACTGACCAAATAATTGCCGTCGCACCGCCTGCGATGCACCAACCTGAAGGTGATTGTCCGGCAGGTTGGCATCCCACAATGAGCGGGAGCGAATATCCGGCGAGCCATTGTTGCTGCGCAGCTGGTAGTAATGACCGGAAAAAGGGCGGTGGTATTGCAAGGCATGAAAGGTGTGGTCGATATGCAGGGTATGATGGCGGATACTGGTCATGGCCAGCAGGGTTTCACTTTCGTGACGCAGATGCTCAAGCACGTTCTGCTCGGCGAGCTGGTAAGCAATCCAGAATACGGCGGTGGTTTGCAGGATAAAAATAACCACCAGTCCGGCGGCCAGACCAATGCCCAGCCGCCTGCCCAGTGATCTGTTATCGAGGTGGCGAAAAAACATAGCCCTGACCGCGCCGGGTGGTGATCCAGTCCTTACCCAGCTTGCGACGCAGACGACTGATATACACCTCTACGATATTGCTTTCCATATCTGCATTTTGGTCATAACTGTGTTCCAGAATTTGCGAACTGGTCAGCACACGGCCTGCGTTCATCATCAGATAGCGCAACATGCGAAACTCCATGCCGGTCAGGGCAATGGTTTCGCCATTGAGCAGTGCCTGCTGGCCTTCTTCATCCAGTTGCAGCGGGCCGCAGCCCAGCAGGCGCAGGGTCTTGCCACTGCGACGCAACAGCGCCTGCACACGGGCCAACAGTTCTTCGTTGTGAAAGGGTTTCGCCAGATAATCATCGGCACCGGCACGCAGGCCGGCAACCTTATCGGCCCAGCTACTGCGCGCGGTGAGAATCAACACGGGCGTGTGCAAGCCTTCCTGCCGCCAGTCTTGCAGAATATCCATGCCGCTTTTACCCGGTAAACCAAGATCAAGAATAATGAGGTCATAAGGTTCGACGAAGCCTGCCTCATCGACTTCCAGACCATCCTGCAGCCAGTCAACAGCATAGCCCGCGTCGCCAAGCAAACGAAACAGTCCACGTCCCAGAGCCTCGTCATCTTCAGCCAGCAACAAACGCATCAGCGTGCAGCCTTGTGATGGTCAATGATGACGGGCCTGCCATCACTGGCCTGAAAGTACGCTTCCCGCACCTTGCCCTGCGCGTTGAGGTATTCAATTTCGTAAACCAGGCGACCGTTCTCCAGCTCTAACCCTGTTTCGATAATGGTGCCCTTGATGGTCGGCATGGCTTTTGCCATGAGTTGTTGCATGGGCAGAATGGCTCCCTGCTGACTTAACAGGCGAATATAGCTGATATTGGTATAGGGATCGGTGGTCGGTGCATCATCGTTCAGCTGGTCGGCAACGGCTGTGGATACCACGCTCCCGACACAGATCAACAGCAACGGGAGCAGCACCCGGATGCGAATATCAGTCCTCCCAGTAACCATAGCCGGGGATATTCACGCCATCTTCATTAAACACGCCTTTTTCAGCACCACTGTGGCAGGCCATGCAGTTAGCCAGTGTGCGCACTTTTTTGTTGCCGTGAATCATGCGCCTTGGGATTTCATGATGCTGGCGGCGAATGTAGGCGATATCGGTAACGCCTTTGGGCGCAGGCTTGCCTTCAAGGTCGTGCATGATACGAACCGACAACTGCGCCCGGCTCTTGTCAGCCGCATAGGTTTCAAGAAAAGTGGAAAGTTCCGCCATCACATCAGCATCATCAATGGATGCATTTTCACCGAAGTGATCATCCAGCGAGGACAGCAAATGCCGCCATGAAGCGGCAGGCAACAAACCGGGCAGATAGGCGAAATGGCAAGCCGTGCATTCCTGACGGTAAACCTTGTTGGTCACCGGCAGCAATACCGAATAACCACCAGCGCGTTTGCCAGAGGCGACGGATTTTCGGCCTTCTTCATCGTCCAATTTGTCATGGCCTTCGTCATCATCCTCAGAAAACGCTGCTTCAGTGTCTGTTTTGACCGCATGATAGTCATCATCCATGACAATGGAAGTATCGTTTTCATCGTCGGCCAGCACCTGCGTCGTCCAGCCTGCGCTGATCAACATCAATAGTAGCAGGGCGCAGGTTTTGAATGGGTACATCATAATAACCTCTCAAAAGAATCGGCCGCAGCCTAACACGTTTTGTGAAACAGGCGTGAATGCTCTATTGCCAGGGCAATCGCATTAAAATTCTGGCCTGCTGGCCTTAGGAATCTTTATTACCTATAGTGCGGAAATGAGTTCTGAAAATAACAAACCCGCTATTCTGTCATATTTCTCAGAGATTCCTGACCCTCGTATCAACAGGAAGAAGCTACAT
>WFOJ01000090.1 GCA_015488125.1 Mariprofundaceae bacterium | reverse complement strand
GTGGTTATGCAGCAGTGCTGTGCGCGCCGAGGAAACAACCATGCGAATGGCCGAACGCATGGCGTTGCCATGGTCGAAAATCAAGGCATTGGATGAACTGTATCTGGCTTCATCAGCCACCTTGCTGGAGCAGATTGCGATCACCCCGGATCACATCAATACACTAGCGATGACCGCTCATAACCCCGGCATCGCCGAACTGGCCAGCGATTTAAGCCGGGTGCCTGTATCCATGCCAACGTGCGCTGTGGTGGCGTTTCAGCTTCATCACAGCCAATGGAGCGCCTTGTTTGATCCGGCCAACGTGCAACCGGCAGGCTATGCAACGCCAAAGCATTTCGGTTAGCGCGACCATCATCGTGCAATAGACTTTTACCTGTGCAGATAAGGGTGAAGAATGCATGAGCAGGACGGCGGCATGCTTCCTGGTGATCGTCGGTGCTATTCCCTGGATTGGATGTATTGGCATAACAGATGGTGGCGTCATTGATCGCTACCTGACCACCATCTCGGAATAAAAGCCGATAGCAGCCGCGCAACACCGCGTTTTTTCTCGGTGGTGGGTTTTGCAATTTCGCTAAGACCTTCCACCGCCATCGCATGATCCAACTCATGCTGTTTTTGCTGGATCATAGCATGGAGCTTTCTCTGCAGCAGGGCACTCAGTGCATCAATTTCATCGTTAGCCTCCAGTATCAGCGTGAGCTTTACCTCTTTTCCCCGCCATGCTTCAGGCTCCCGTGTCACGGATTCATAATGATCAATCCATGCATGAATATGTTTCAGTGGTCGGTCAATCACGGCAAGAAATGCCAGGCGAACATCATATTCTGATGTTAAAATGCATGATTCACAGCGCAACTGGGCAAAACCTGTGATGTGATCTGCAAGCAACCTTGCGCTGGCCACCGCCTCGGGGGTATCCCTGTCATCCTGCCAGCAGGCAAGCTGCCGGCCAAGCATATTCCCAACCTGCGTTAGTTCGCTAACCTCACGAGCGATACGATCCATCAAGATCTGGATATCATCGAAGTTGGTCGTTCCCGGTGGTGGCAGTGGCGCGCACAACAAGCGCTGAATGTAGTGTCTGGCTGGCAACAGTGATTCCAATACCTTCTCATGAACGGAAACGGGAATGCCTGGCATGGCAACCTCCTGAATGCAACAAGGATGGTTCCGAAGAAACTCGGAACGAAACAGCATCAAGCCTGCCAACACAAGCTAATGACATGAGGTAGAACATACAACTGCCATCTTCCTTACACTGTGATAAAGACTTACGAGAGAACCATAGCTTCGGTGAGTTTCACGATGTTTATCTCGTCATATGCATGGCGGCATTGTGCCCGGCGACGACAGACGGTGTATGTTGGCATGATGTGGCGCAACTGCCGGCGGCATACACGCCTGACAAGTTGGTTTGCTGCTGTTCGTCCACTGGAATATATCCCTCCGCATCAATCGTGATGCCAACCATATCCAGACACAGACTCCAGGTATTGGGGAGGGTTGCCGTGGCTACCAGCAGGCGATCGGCATGGCATTCACGCTGCCCGGTGGCGATGGTAAAGCCCTCGCGGCCATAGCTGATGTTGCTGATCTCTGAATACGCCTGCACCACGACGCCATCCGCAGCGAGTTGTTGTCGCAACAGCGTGTGTGCTGCCGCATCCTGATGCGCCAGCAACATCACCCTGCTACCCAACAATGCGAAAGCATGTGCCAGCGCCAAAGCCGTGGCGGACGTACCGATGACGGCCAGCGTTGCTGGCAGGGCGGGACAGGAAACGGCTTCTTTTGCTGTCCAGTAGGGCGTATCCCCCAATCCTGCAATCTGTGGCACATCCGGCAGGCTGCCGGCAGCGATCAGGCAACGATCAAAACGCACTTTGCGGAAAGATCGTTTTTTGCTGTCATCATTCAGACGCACAATGAGCGTATCCTGCGCCAGAAATCTTGCTTCGCCTGCCATCCATGTGAAAGAGGGATGAGCCAGCAGCGCTTCCAGTTGCTCCCGGGCTTCCTTCTCGAAGCGTTCCTGTGCCACCCCGGACAGGATGGCTGGATGCTTATCCGCTGTGGCGATGTCCGCCCGCTGGCGTGCTGCTTCGCATAGCGCCTGCACAGGTTTTTTGGTGTGGACTGCTGCGCCACCGATGTTGTGATGCTCGATCAGTGTGACCTGCGCGCCGCCTTCAAGGGCGGTGGCGGCGCATGCCATACCGGCACTGCCACCGCCGATGATGGCAATGCGTTTTTCAGCTTCGGCAAGCGTGGTTGCGTGATGTTTGTTCATGTTCTAGCATGTCCCCATTATAATGATGGCTGTATTGCTTATGCAGGCTCATGAAAGCCTGCGCCTGGTCAAGTGATATGCGACAACAGGAGTTCGTCATGGCACGAAAACACACTGATGAGGTGGATATTTCCCGACGACGTTTTTTTGGCAAGAGCGCTCGTGTAGCTGGGGGCGTTGTAGCAGCAGGCGCTGCCGCAAGCGGTGTCAGTAAAGCGGTGTCAGCCTCTTCGCAATGTGCCAGCAGAATGGTGGCCGGGGCGGAAAGCGATGATCACCGGCAAGGACGGCTGATGATGCAAAAACAGATGGTGATCATGTCCAGCGACGAAAAACAACAGATGCTGGAGGAAATCATCCGCCATCATTTCGACGAGGTTGGTTGATTGGGAATGAATGCGCATGCTGACTGGCAACGCTTTCCCCGTGATAGCATCACACACAGGGTGTCTGTCACCAAGAGCGTGCGTGATAAACTGATACTGACGGATGGAGTTTCTGATGTCACAACAATGTAGCGGTCACTGCCATTGCGGGAAGGGCGCTGAAGAGGCGGAGAGTATCGACACAACCCGACGCGACCTGCTGAAATACATGGGTGTTGCCGCCATGGCCGGGGCCATGGCTGAAGCTGATTCACCTGAAGCTGAAGCGGCAACATTCAAGGAGTGGTTCCAGACGCACTATCAACTGATGACGGATAGCGAGAAGAAGGCGTGCATTGCGCGTCTTGAGGCACGCTATTCGGAAGAATACGGCAAACATGTGACGGTATCGGATGCACCGCCGCTGAAAGGCGTGTTGTTCGGCTATGCGCTGAATATCCAGAAATGCATTGGCTGCCGCACCTGCGTGCATGCTTGCGTGCAGGAGAACAATCAGTCGCGTTACGACCCTGAAGTGCAATGGATCAAGGTGCTGAAGATGGAGAAAGGCGGCGACTCGTTCTCCGAGGATAAACGGGAGAAGGGCTATCCGGAACATAGCGCCATCGGCGATCATGGCGTACAGGTGGGCGGCAACGCCTATACGCCTGCCGGGGTATCGCTGGAAGATTCGGTGCGTTATTACGATCCGGAAAAAGTACCGGAGGATGGTTCCTTTTATTTTCCCGTGCAGTGCCAGCAATGCGAAAAGCCACCTTGCGTCAAAACCTGCCCCGTGCGAGCCACATTCAGAGAGCCCAACGGCGTGGTGGTGATTGATTATAACTGGTGCATTGGTTGCCGCATGTGCCAGTTGGCTTGCCCTTATGGCGCCAGGCGTTTTAACTGGGGGGAGCCCAATTTACCGCCCGAGGAAATGAACCCCAAAACCCATTATTTTGGCAATCGCCCGCGCATGCGCGGGGTGATGGAGAAATGCACATTTTGTTTGCAACGCACCCGCGAAGGCAGAATGCCGGCTTGCCTGGAGGCCTGTCCCGTCGGCGCCAGAAAGTTCGGTAATCTGCTTGACCCGCAAAGTGAGATTCGGCAGGTGCTGGCGACCAAGCGGGTGTTCCGTTTCAAGGAAGAATTCAACACCTATCCCAAGTTCTTTTATTTCGTGGATTAGGGGCGAACAATGAAGAACATATGGGCTTTTGCCAAAGACTTTCTGGCTGAAGCATTAAAAGGTGGCAAGCTTTATTATAGCTGGTTAGGCTTTCTGGGCCTGTGCATTCTAGCAGGCCTTTATCCGATGTACATCATTCTGAGCAAGGGCCTGATCATGACCGGACTGACTGATCAGATTTCCATGGGGCAATATCTGTCGAATTTCGTTTATACGGCGCATATTGCCGCCGCCGCGATTCTGGTGGTCATTCCCGGCTTTGTGTACAAACGACCAGATATGCGGGATCTTGCCGTACTTGGCGAGATCGTGGCCATTGGCTTTGTGATTTCCGGCTTGATTTTTGTGCTGTTCCACATGGGACGGCCTGAGCGCTTCTGGCATATGCTGCCTTTTGTCGGTTATCCGAATTTCCCTAGTTCGACGCTGGTCTTTGATGCCATCACCCTGAATGTGTATCTGATACTCAATGTGATTGCCGTGTCCTTCTTTTTGTATAGGCGTTACCATGATCGCTCAGTGCATGTGCCCTTTTATCATTTTATTGTCTGGTGGGCGATTATGTGGGGACCGCTGATTCATATCATCACGGCAGCGGTACTTGGCAATAACGCCAGAATGTTTGCCTGGAATACGGCAGTGCTGCCGTTTGCCTTTCTCTCCATGGCGGGCGCTTCCGGGCCTGCCATTGTGATCATGATTTTTCTACTCGTCCGCAAATACACACGTCTGGCCATTCCTGACAGTGCCATTGATGTGTTGCGAAAAATCATGGTCTGGAGCCTGGGCATTATGGCGCTGGTCTTCGTTTCCGAGGATTTTGCCGTGCTTTACAACAGTACAGCACACGCCGAGCCGCTGAAGTTTGCCATGTTTGGCCACCATGGTCTGAATGACTATGTACCCTGGTTCTGGGGTATTATGGCCTGTTTTGTCGGTTCACTGATTGCCCTGCTGTTTCCCAGAGTGTACAAAAGCTATGATTGCTGGCTGCCGTTTGTATGCCTGATCGTGGCAGCATCCATTCTGCTGGAAAAGCCGTATTTGCTGATGTTCCCTTCGTTCAGTCCTTCACCGCTGGGAGAATATACAGTGTATCACACCACACTGCCTGAGTTTCTCACGCTGGCTGCCATCTGGGCGATTGGCATGCTGGTCATGACCTTGTTACTCAAAGGCGCTGTTGGTGTGATTCTGGGCGATGTATCGCGTGAATCCCGGGCGGCAGTGGCGCACGAAAACACAGGCACTCCTGTCACCGCGCAAGGGGGTGCATGATGAAACGTTCAATGCAGTTCCTCGTGGCCGCCGGTGTAGCCGTTGCTGGCATTGCCGTGGTGATACTGGCACAAGGTTCAGTCGCCGGGCCAGCTCCTGCGAAAGAACAACAACAGGTGGTCACCGATTGTGTGGAAAGCCGGGTGGGCTATACCGATATCACCCGCAAGGAGCAGGCGGTTCCCGAATATGGCTATCCCAATGTCAAATGTTCACCGCGCACGCATAAAGTATGGTGGTGGGGCGATCCTTTTGCCGATACCATTCCGATGGGAGACATGCCGGCACTTGATCCCAATGACAAAAGCAAAGGTGATTTTGCCCATGCTGTGGTCAGACCGCGTGAACCGCATCTGCAATACTTCAATATGTTTCCGGATAAACATTGCGAAGGCTGCCATGATGGGGAGAATGTGCCGTTTCCCAAAAACAATATCCCGAGAGAGCTTGGCATGCATCAGGATATTGTGGAGAATGCGCTTGATTTGCAGCATGGGCGTGGTGCGATCTGGTGCCTGGATTGCCACAGCGCCAAACATCGCAACAAACTGGTTGATCACAGGGGCAGACTGATCAGCTTTAACCAGCCGCAAAAACTGTGTGGCAAATGTCACGGGCAGATTTACGCAGACTGGCGTAGAGGCATCCATGGCAAGCGCATCGGCTCCTGGAAAACAGGCGGCAAGAAACGCTGGTGGGTTTGTACGGAGTGCCATAATCCGCATACAGTGCAAATCCATCGTTTTGATCCGATCAAACCGGAAGCACCACCAGAGCTGCCAAGAGGCATGAACAATGCCGATCATGAGTTGAAGTATTAACGACGCCGTTTGTTCACTGTTACCAGTTCGTTCCTCTCCAGGGAGGAACCAACGGGCGCGTTCTGTGCCTGAAATCCATCATCGAAGGAGAACAAGATGAAAAAGACACTGATGACTACCATGCTGATTGCGGGTGTATGTTCACTGGGTTCACAAGCTGCCACAGCAGCACCGGATGCGGAAGCTATCTTCAAGAAGAATTGCAAGATGTGCCATGCCATCGACAAGAAGAAGATGGGCCCTGCATTCAAGGATATGAACAAGGACGAGAACGTTTTGAAAGAGGCTATCACCAATGGTCGCAAAATGATGCCCAAGTGGAACGGCAAGCTGAGCGCTGAAGAAATTGATGCCATGGTAGCCTTCATCAAGTCCAAACAGTGAGCGACTGATGTGAATCATGCCCCGATCCCCGATGTCGGGTCGGGGCATGATGCTCGGGCTGGAGTATATCGACAAAAGCCATAAAAAAAGAGTGGTTGATTCAATGTGGTTGACTGTATGGCATGAGGGCGCAAAGCTTGCCCTCATCGAGTTGCCTGTGATGTGTTTTTAATAATGAAAAACACATCACAGGCGTATTGATTGAACCAAGGAGGGGAAAATGAAAATCAGATATTATCTTGCTGCCGTAGTGGCTGCGGTCGGGCTGCTGAGCAGTGCCTCGGCCATGGCAGGCGACGAACTGGATGGCAAGGCCTTGTATGAAAGCAATTGCTCAGCCTGCCACGGCGTTGATGGCCGAGTGAGTGAAGGTGGCAAACAGCTGGAACCGTTTCCGGCGCGCAACCTGCGTGCTGTCGCGCCCTTTGTAGAGCGTGATGAGCTACGCCGCATCATCACCTACGGTATCAAGGGCACGGCCATGGAACCGAAAAAATACGTACTTGATCCTCTGCAAATTGAGGCTGTGATCGATTATATCCAGAGCTTTGATTATCAGCCGGACTTAGCCAACGGCAAGAAACGCTTTGAGGCCGTGTGTTCCAAATGTCATGGCGTGGATGGCCGCGCCCAGACCGGTGTTGGCGCAAAAAACCTGGTATATTCCAAACTGAACCTGGAAGGCATCATCCATACCATGCGTTATGGTCGTCCGGGCACATTGATGACCAGCAAGCGTCACCAGCTTAGCAATACGGATATTGCCGATATTGCCCATTATGTGTACAGCCTGCGTTACAAGGCAGATCCATTGCATGGCCAAAAGCTGTACAGCAAGAACTGCAAGAGCTGCCATAGCACACCTGCTGACATCAAAATTCTTGGTAATGCCGCCGTGAAACGCACCATTGCCGATCTGGATGATCGCTTGCTGGATCTGCGCATCCGTCATGGCCGTCATATTGATCGTGCTGGCGAATCCGTTGCTAAACTCTCCAGCGATGATATTCAGGATATTATTGCCTATATGCGAGAAGACACCCATTGATTGACCACTGTACTGATGGCGGAGCCCCGACTGCGGGCTCCGCGCTTTTCAATCTCGATTTAATCAAAAAATACGATACCGCCGGACCACGCTATACCTCTTACCCGACAGCGCCCATGTTTCACGACGGGGTCAATGCACAGACGTATCGTCAGACGTTGCAACACGTTGCCCGGGATGATAGTCCGCTGTCGCTTTATGTGCATATCCCTTTTTGCAATACCGTCTGTTATTACTGTGGCTGCAACAAGATTGTCACCAACAAATACGAACGCGCTGCGCCCTACCTCGAACTGCTGCTAAAGGAAATCGACATGGTGGCCGAGGCGCTGGGTGACCATTGTTCGCGTCTGGTCACGCAGTTGCACCTAGGCGGCGGCACACCAACCTTTTTAAACGATCAGCAAATGCGTCGGCTGACGGATCATTTGCATCGGCGTTTTCACTTTGCGGATGATGCGGCCGGTGAATACGGTATTGAAATAGATCCGCGTGAATGCGGTGAGCATACTGTACGTGTACTGCGCGAATGCGGCTTTAATCGCATGAGTATGGGCGTGCAGGATTTCAACCCGGCCGTGCAAAAAGCCGTCAACCGCATTCAGAGTAAGG
>WFOJ01000089.1 GCA_015488125.1 Mariprofundaceae bacterium | reverse complement strand
GGTCATCACCATCTTCATCACCTTCATCGCATTCATTTGCGCCCACACCTGCATCAGATTGGACTGATCCGACATACTGGCAACAGGTGAAGACATATAGTCAGTTACTCGTTGATCAGTCCGGCCAGCCAGTAGCCAGCGGAATACATCGGTTTCTGAAAGCATGCCCGATACTTCCCCTGTGAACTCATGTGCCAAAAGGCAGCTGACATTACACCTGGCCATGTGGCCGAGCGCTTTTTCCATGTGGGCATCTGTGGCGATATCGTAGGGATCCCGTACCATCACCCGTTCTGCCGGCAGAAAAAAACCCATCAGCCCTGATGGCAACAGGGCAATTGCTTGCGGCGGATCAAGCTCGCCCGCATAACGCCCTTCCTTGTCACAAACAATCAATGATTTAATACGGTGCTCGACGAACTTTCTGGCCATGGCCAGTTTATTATTCGTCTCGATCATGCTGACAAAGTCAGTATGCATAACATCAGCAGCCGTTTTTTCCCCCAGGTCTTCACCTTCCGCAGCCAGTGCAATCACATCACGGATTAATACGATGCCAGCAACCTTGCCATCGTCATCAACGACACTCCGCGCATGCGCATCGCTATCTGAAAACGCTTCAAGCAATGGCGTATCCCGTCGAATTGTATGTTTCATGCCTGTTCCCTCTCCTGCCCGGGTACTTGCGCCGGGACTGCGGGGGCGTAGCTTGCGCTTTTCAGGATTTTTTTCAAATCTGGCATTCTGGCACTGCCTGCAGATGGCAAGGCAGGTGCCTGTTCCTTCTGGAGATCAACCACATGACACACATTCGACGCGCCCTGCTGAGTGTTTCTGACAAACGGGGAATCGAAGAATTCGCCCGTGCCTTGCTGGCTCATGGTACTGAAATTCTTTCCACCGGAGGCACCGCCCGATTGCTGCGCGATGCTGATATTCCGGTGCGTGATGTTTCCGATTACACGGGCTTTCCCGAAATGATGGATGGTCGCATCAAAACCCTGCATCCTAAGGTACATGGCGGCATTCTGGCACGTCGTGGCAAGGATGATGAAGCCATGAAGGCTCAGGGCATCAGCCCCATTGATCTGGTCTGCGTCAATCTTTATCCGTTTCGGGAAACCGTCGCCCGTGACGACTGCAGTTACGAGGATGCTGTCGAAAATATCGATATCGGTGGCCCCTGCATGATCCGCGCAGCGGCTAAAAATCATGCCTGGGTCAGCGTTGTGGTTGACCCTGATGATTATGCACAAATTGCGCAAACACTGGCCCATGGCGGCCCCGATCAGCGCTTGCGTCAGGCACTGGCGGTCAAGGCCTTCGCCCATACCGCCGCCTACGATGGTGCGATTGCCAATCATTTTTCTGCACTGAATGATGATGGCAGCAAGCGCATGTTCCCGGATATTTACACCCGGCAGTTTATCCGCGCCAGCGATCTTCGTTATGGCGAAAACCCGCACCAGCAAGCCGCGTTTTACGCCGACCCCGAAGATCAGGGCGTATCACTGGCTGATTGTGAGATCTTGCAGGGCAAAGCCATTTCCTACAATAATATTGCCGATGCCGATGCCGCCTGGGCCTGTGTTCGTGATTTTAGCGATACCGCAGCCGTTATTGTGAAACATGCCAATCCCTGTGGCGTCGCCATCGCTGACACACAGGCAGAAGCGTATCGTCTGGCGCGTGCTGCCGACAGTATATCGGCCTTTGGCGGTATCGCGGCGTTTAATCGCCCACTGGATGCTGCAACAGCAAGCCTGATTGTCGAAACCTTTATGGAAGTGGTGATTGCTCCGGGCTTTAGTGAACAGGCGCGCCGTATCCTCGCTGGTAAACCCAATCTGCGACTCATGGCAGCGCCTTCTGCCGAGCCGGTCAGCGGTGGCCTGGAGTACAAACGGGTAAATGGCGGCCTGCTGGTGCAGCAGCGCGATGCTCATATGCTGTGCCGACAGGACTGCCGCGTGGTAACGGAGAACGCCCCCGATGAAACACAGTGGAATGATTTGCTGTTTGCCTGGTCGGTAGCCAAACACGTCAAGTCCAATGCTATTGTCTTCGCCAAGCGAGGTGTCACCCTGGGCGTAGGCGCAGGTCAGATGAACCGTGTCAACTCGACGCGCATCGCAGCGCATCATGGTGGTGAGGCAATCAACGGCAGTGTTGTTGCCTCGGATGCCTTTTTCCCTTTTCGTGACGGTCTTGATGCACTGGCCGAAGCAGGGGCGACTGCGGTGATTCAGCCCGGTGGCTCGGTGCGTGACGAAGAAGTGATTGCCGCTGCCAATGAGCATGGCATCGCCATGGTATTCACCGGCATTCGTCACTTCCGGCACTGATGCCGCGCTTGTACATGGTTCATCGATGAGCCAGACGCTGACGAAGCTGATGGCGGCGATTGATGTTCACCACATCGCTTCACTATTGCATCAGGCAGGGCAACAAATCCTGCTGCCCATGTTTGCCCGGCAGCAGGATTTATGGCGTCAGCACAAGGCGGATGCATCCATTGTCACAGAAGCGGATGTGCGTTGTCAGCAGCAATTGCAACAGCAACTGGCCGCATGGTGCGATCAGCGCTTGCCGCAACAGTCCATCGGCTTTCTCGGTGAGGAAATGGAGGAGACTGAGCAACTGGCCTGCCTGCAATCACAAGGCACCTACTGGTGTCTTGATCCGCTGGATGGCACGGGTAATTTTGCCGGCAATATTCCGCTGTTCAGCATCTCGCTTGCCTTGGTTCATCAGGGTAAACCTTGCATGGCATGGGTGCATGATCCCATTCGCCGGGAAACCTTCAGCGCCACACAGGGCGGCGGTGTATGCCTCAATGGTCGTCGCCTGCCGTTGGCCACCAGCAGCAGTACGCTGGCCGAGGCTACCGGCTTTGTCGATTTCAAACGCCTGAGCGAAACAGTGCGTCAGCGCCTCGTCACGCCTAGCCTGTATCGCAGTCAGCGCAACCTTGGCAGTTGCGCGCTGGAATGGGCCTGGCTGGCGGCAGGCCGTGGCAGTTTTATGATTCATGGCGGGCAACGGCTATGGGATTATGCCGCCGGTGCCTTGTTGTGTAGCGAAGCTGGCTGCATGGTCAATGATTTCTCCGGTCAATCACCGTTCGCTTCAGCGCAATTAAGCAGCAGCATCGTTGCCGCCTGCGATAGCAGCCTGCAACTGAGGCTACTTCGCGAAATTCAAATGCGCTGATTCCACCACAGCGGTAATTCTGGCCATGGCTGGCGGCAGATGGCGATCCTGATGACGAATCCAGGCATAGCACAGGGCAATGCCCCCTGCTCCCGAAACAATGGCCAGGGTCTCTTGTTGAAACAGTAGCCAGCCGATGCCTCCGAATAAAAAAAATGCCAGCAGAGGTAGGATATAAAGACGAAAGCTGGCTTTGAGCATCAGCTGATCATCAACTTCAATCTCCACCTTGTCACCGATTCTGGCGCCTGCCAGGTTGTGTACCCGCATACTGACAGGACGCTTGTTCCAGCTGCCCAGCGTACCGCAGGCACTTTTGCCTGCGCAGCCACCGCAGGCTGACTGGCGTTCACCGCTGACCATGGCATCACCATCCATCAGTGCTGTTACAACAGCATATTGTTTCATCCCTGCAACCACCCCTGCCACCAGGCGAGCAACTCTGTCTGCCACAAATACCAGATGGCACCGGCAGCGGCGAGAAAAGGCCCGAAGGGAATTTCAGCCTGCATTTGCTTTCCGCGCAATAACAGTGCAGCACCACCGATTATCGTGCCGCTTAATGACGCAAAAAACACAATAAACGGCAGCGCCTGCCAGCCCATGAAAGCGCCAAGCATGGCTAATAATTTGAAATCGCCGCCTCCCATGCCTTCGCGCCCAGCCAGTTGCCGATAAGCCCAGGCAATCAGCCAGAAAAAACCATACCCTGCCACGGCGCCGATCAGTGCTGACGGCAGACGATCAAACCAGGCAGAGAACAACAGCCCCAGTGCCATACCGGAGAATGTCAGTTTATCCGGCAACAACATGGTTTCCAGATCAATCAGTGTTAACACCCACAGCCAGGTCATTAGCACCAAGGCTTCCGCCAGCACCGGCGTTGGCCCTGTTGCCCAGGCAAGCCAGGCCCAGCTTAGGCCGACCAGCGCTTCCAGCAAGGGGTAGCGCCCGGAGATAGCCCCCGAACAATGACGACAGCGCCCGCCCAGCAGCAGCCAGGAGAGCAAGGGAATATTATCGTACCAGGCAATTGCCTGCTGGCACCGGGGGCAATGACTGCCTGGCCAGATGATGGATTCTCCCCGGGGAATGCGATGCACGCATACATTGCAGAAACTGCCGATCATTAAACCGATCAGGCCACAAAGGCCGATAAAATATGCCTGGTCAACATCCACTCTTTATTCCCTCAAACCAAGTTTTTTCAGACGATAACGCATGGAGCGGAAGCTGATACCCAGCTCTTTGGCAGCTAGTGTTGCATTATTGTCGGTTCGTTCAAGCGCTTCGGCAATCAGTTTACGTTCAATGTCTTCCAGCACATCATCCAGGTTATTGCCGCTTAGGCGGATATGATCAAGTATGGAAGCATGTGTCGAAACATTCGGCAGCGGTGTTTCCTCATCAAGGATTGAGAGGTCCAATGTGCCCTCATCCGATAGCGCCAGCAGACGCTGTAGCAGGTTTTCCAGTTCGCGTACATTGCCTTTTAGCGGTAGTTGGCATAGTTGTTGCATGGTTTTGTCATCAACACGTATGTTTTCACCCATGCGCTCCAGCAATGATTGTACCAGCAGGGGGATGTCTTCCCTGCGTTGACGCAATGGTGGTAGATGCACCGGCACAACGTTCAGGCGATAAAACAGATCCTCACGAAATGTTCCCTGATTGACTTCTTCAGCCAGATCTCGGTTGGTCGCTGCCAGGATACGCACGTCAGCATCACGTTCGATATCTTCACCGACGCGGCGAAAACGATGCTCCTGTAACAAACGCAATAATTTCACCTGGATACTCAGCGGCATTTCACCGATCTCGTCAAGAAATAATGTGCCGCCATGTGCTGCCTCCACCAATCCCTTGCGATCGGCATCGGCACTGGTAAAGGCACCCTTGCAATGACCAAATAATTCGGACTCAAACAGCCCTTCAGGAATCGCGGCACAATGAACAGGGATAAAAGGTTGGCTGGCGCGGGAAGAATGTTGATGCACAAAACGCGCTGCCACTTCCTTGCCTGTGCCTGATTCACCCGTGAGTAATACGGTGACATCACGCCGCGCCGCACGCTGTAAACGTTCGCGAATACGTTGCATAACCGGCGAATTTCCAATCAGTAATGAAGATGTTTTCTCTTCGACCTGTTGGTTTTCGATCAGTGGTACGTGCTGCTGCGTCATGGCACGGTGAATCGCATCGTCCAGTTCGTCCATGGAAACAGGCTTGGTCAGGTAATCAAAGGCGCCGAAACGCATGGCATCCACGGCTGTTTCCGTACTGGCATAGGCGGTAATCAACAGCGTTGCGGGGGCTGGTTTTTTGGCTGCGGCAGCTTTCACCACATCAAGGCCTGCATCTCTTCCTTCCATGCGAAGATCAGTAAGCACAATATCAAAATGCCGTTGCGCAATCACCGGCAACGCCTCGTGAGCGCTGGCGCAGCAAGTGACGCGATGACCGGATGCTTCCAGTCCCATGGCAATCACCTGTCGGGCATTGCGTTCATCTTCGACAAGTAAAATATCCGCCATTATCATGCCTCTGTTAGCCGTTGTGTTGTCGCAATCTGCATTTTGCCGCTATGCAAGAAAGCCGTCTCCTGGCCTTGTGTTGCCGGAGGCGCTGAACGGACGCAAAAAACAGTGAAACCTTGTTGATGCCGGTAGCTGATCTGCCAGCCATTGGCCTGACAAGCCTGCCAGACAGTTGCCAGGCCAAGCCCGATACCACCATGCCGCCAGCTGCTAAATGGTTCGAACATATTATGCTCAATGGAAGGATCAACACCCGGCCCCTGATCCTCAACGCTAAGTTGCCATTGTTTCGTATCGTTCTGTACGCAGCGAATACGCACACTACCAATAGTTGGACTGGCCTGCAAAGCATTGCGTAGTAAATTATCCAATACCAAACGCAGGTGTCCGGGGTCTTCATTGACCACGATGTCCCCGCACTCCACCTGAACATGTTTCTCTCCCTCTGCGTCTTCCTGTTGCAGCGACTGCGTAATCAGCTTGGCCATATTGATGCGCGTTGGCCGTGGCTGGAGAGGCCGGGTGTAATCCAGCATATCCCTGACCAGGCGATCCAGGCGGTGAATTTCTTCGTGAAGAATCCGGTGAACTGGTTCGCGTTTTTCTTCGGGTAGCCTTACCAGTAGATCCACGGCCTGACTCATGGTGTGCATGGGATTACGCAACTCATGCGCCAGCATGGCTGCCATGCGTCCGAGTGCCGCCAGTTTGTCCTGCTCCATCAGCCGGGCCTCTAGCTGCTTCATGGCGGTTACATCCACGAAGCTGATCAACCAACAGGCAAGATTACCGTTTTCCGGCAACCGGTTAACCTGAATCAGATAGTTGTTGCCCTGATAAAACCAGTCACACTGAAAAGCATCCAGTTGATTGTTTTGTAATTGTCGCGCAATTGCTTCTGGCAGGATGGATAACTGACGGATATGCATGCCAACGCTGGCCGCATGCGCAAAAATCCGGTGGGCTGCCTCATTGTAATCCTGAATCACCAGAAAGCGATCCAACACCACCATGCCCTCAGACATGGAGGACATCACCTGATGGTGCATGCGCTGCAGGTTTTGATGTTGGCGCACCACTTGGTCGCTTTGTCGGGCAAGTCCGGCATGACGGTTGGCGATGGCAGCCATAATACCACCAACGAGGAGTAAAATGGATACCTGCAGCAGGATTTTCAGCGTACTATCGTCGGTCAGGGGGTCGTTAAGTACCCAGGCATAAGCATGAATAGCCAACAAATAGCCTGCGCAGGCGGCAATACTGACTACCACCACGGACAAGGCATGAGCCTGAATGCCGTTGGCTACAATGACAAGGCCAAACAACAAGATAAAAGGGCTGTGAATGCCGCCGCTGAGAAACACCAGCAGCGATACCAACAAGGTGTCAGCACCAAATTGGCACAATAACTGGGCTGCAATATGCCAGCGCCGCCAGATGATTGCGCCCTGCGCCGCAGCCAGCAACAAGGCGAGAACACACAACGCCAGCAGCCCCTGCCGTTGAAGGTGAGGCGCGGATGGATAATAAACCCAAAGGGCAATCCCCATCACCGACAGCATCGCCAGACTACGCCATAGCAATAGGTACAACATGCGATGCCGGGAAAGTCGAGTCAGTTGTTGTTCCATCGTGGGTGAAAACATCCCGCCATCATCGTGGCGTGTTACTGTCGAATACGTTCTGTTGCTTCGTCAAATACCTGAGGCCATACTGAAAATCGGCAGATACATGGAAATCACCAGACCACCGATCACCACGCCGAGAAACGCCATAATCGCCGGCTCCATCAGCGCCGTCATGCCATCAACAGCGGTATCGACTTCTTCCTCATAAAAGTCGGCAATTTTGCTAAGCATGCTTTCCAGCGTGCCTGTTTGTTCGCCAATGGAAATCATTTGTGTGACCATTACCGGAAAAATTCCGCTTTCTTCCAGTGGCCCGACCAGCGTCTGACCCTGACTGATCGATTCCTTGCAGGAAAGAATAACGTTTTCAATCACCACATTGCCTGCTGTTTCTGCCACTGTATCAAGCGATTCAAGAATCGGTACTCCCGCCGAAGAGAGCGTGGCAAATGTGCGGCAAAAACGGGCGACAGCGCCCTTTCGTAACACATCACCCAGTGCCGGAAGGTTCAGCATCAGACGGTCGAGCTGTAGCCTGCCCTGCGGGGTGCCGTACAGCATTTTGATGCTATATACCAGGGCGATGGGGATACCAACCACGGCATACCAGTACTCAACAAAATAATCCGAAATTTTCATGGTGATCTGCGTCGGCAATGGCAATTCCTTGCCAAAGCTGGCAAACATTTCGCCAAACACCGGAATTACAAAAATCATCAGAATCGCAGTGACCGCAAAGGCCACCACCATGATGGAAATTGGATAGACCATGGCTGATTTAATTTTGGACTTTAGCGCCAGTGCTTTTTCCTTGTAATCGCAAAGACGCAATAAAATCGTATCCAGAATACCACCCTGCTCACCGGCTTCTACCAGCGCACAGGTCAGGCGATCAAACTCCTTGGGAAATTTGCGCAACGATTCGCCCAGCGGCGTACCGCTCTCCAGTTCTTCCCGTACACCGCGCAATAAATCGATCAGCGAGCGTTTATCCGTTCCTTTTTCAGCCATTTCAAAACACTGAACCAGTGGCAGGCCGGCATCAATCATGGTTGAAAGCTGACGGAAAAAGATGGAAATATCCTTCTCATCGACTTTCTCCGGAAACAGCACAATCTCAACCGGTTTCTTTTTGACCTTGATATCCACCAGCCGCTGACGGCGCAATGAAGCCTGAACAACAATCTTGTTATCGGCTTCGATTTCACCGCTTTTTTTGGTGCCATCCTTGGTTTTTGCTTCCCATAAAAATACAGGCATTAGTCACCCACCGTTACACGAAGACATTCTTCCAGTGAAAGCACGCCTTCTTTCACCTTGTTCAGCGCTGCCATACGCAGTGTTTTCACCCCGAGGGAAATAGCAATTTCATTAATTTCATCCGAGTTTTTGCCAGCATATACGGCTTCACGGATCGGCTCATACACCGGCATCACCTGGTAAATACCCACGCGGCCCTTATAGCCTGTGCCATTACAGACACTGCAGCCTTTCCCTTGCATGGGTTGAAAGGTTCCTATTTCGTGTTTTGGCACACCAGCGGCAATCAACGCCTTGGCAGGTATATCAACAGGTTCCTTGCACTGACTACAGGTTCTGCGCCCCAGGCGTTGGGCAGTCACCAGGTTCACCGCAGAACCCACAAGAAAATTTTCAATGCCCATATTGACCAGGCGCGTCATGGTCGAGGGGGCATCATTGGTGTGCAGCGTTGCCAGCACCAGATGGCCGGTCAACGCCGCCTTGATGCCAATAGCTGCGGTATCGTAATCGCGAATTTCACCGATCAGAATAATATCCGGATCCTGACGCAAGAATGACTTCAGCGCCGCCGGGAAATCCATGCCAACAGCCGGATTCACGTTGACCTGATTAATACCCATGAAGTTGAATTCAACCGGGTCTTCTGCAGTGCAAATATTCACGCCTGGCTGGTTGATTTCTGCTACTGCCGAATACAGGCTCACCGTTTTACCTGAACCCGTCGGTCCGGTTACCAGCACCATGCCGTAAGGTTGATGCACCTGTTCCTTGAAGTGTTTCAGGTCTTCTTCCTCGTAACCGAGTTTGGCCATATCCAGCTGCAGATTGGAAGGGTCAAGCAGGCGCATGACTACTTTTTCGCCAAACAGCGTCGGCAATACCGAGACACGGAAATCCACCGTTTTGGCCTTGGATAAACGCAATTTGATGCGTCCGTCCTGTGGTACTCGGCGCTCGGCAATATCCAGTCTGGCCTGAATTTTGATACGAGAGACAATGGCGTCACGCATCTTCATCGGCGGGCGCATAATCTCCTGTAACACGCCATCCATGCGATAGCGCACGCGCACCAGCGTTTCATAAGGCTCGATATGAATATCGGAAGCGCCGCGCTTGATGGCGTCAAGCAAGATCAGGTTCACCAGTTTGACAACCGGTGCAGCCTCGGTTTCAGCCGCTACGCTGGCAGCATCAATCGCCGTATCGCTGGTGTCCACCACCTCCATGTCATTGGCGCCAAGCTCACCCATGACGTCTTCCAATTGTTGGCCTGTGCCACCGATTTCATCCAGCTTGTTGAGAATCGCTTCCTCTGTGGCAATGACCACATCAATCTGACCACCGCAAATAAAGGCCATTTCGTCCAGGGCATTGATGTTATAGGGGTCTGCCAGCGCCATGGTGATGTTGTTGCCACGCCGTCGCAATGGCAGCGCCACATTCTTGCGCAGAATATCAATCGGGATTTTGGTCAGATTTGGCGGGATTTCAATTTTGTCGAGATCCACGCGTGGACGCCCGTAGGCCTTGGCAATAAAATTGGCCAGTGTCTCCTCATCAAAGACGTTGGCTTTGATCAGTTCGGTGATCAATGACGTACCCGCCAGCTTCATATTGCGGTAAGCGTTTTCCAGGTCTTCCTTACTGATTGCCTTTTTGCGCAACAAGATATCGCCAAGTCGGGACTGACTCATGTTGTCTTCTCCATATCCGGCCAGCCTGGCAAGGAGGCAGGGACACGGCCGAGCTGTTTTTCCACCCAGCGCAGAGTGGGTAGAGGATCAGGTGCGGTTTCAGTCTCGTGCCACCAGGCAAATGAGGCCACCCCCTGTGCGATCAACATCGGCAAGCCATCGCAACACTGTCGGTTTGCGGCCTGTTGGCAAAAAGCTGTATGACCATCGCTTCGATAAACAGCATCCATCGCCACGCCATGGCCGTTGATCGCAAAGGGAAAGTGATCCTCCGCGTGTAGGCCAATGCTGCTGCAGTTAATGCAAAGCTCAATATGCGCCACGCAGGCGGCGACAGCATCTGCTTGCCAGTCGATGACCTCGCATGTGATTGCCGGATAACAAGTTTGCACGTGTTGTTGCAGTTGTTCCGCCCGAGCCCTGGTCCTGTTGGTCAGTACGAGATGTTGACATCCCATGACTGCCAGGGCGTGAATGGCAGCACGCGATGTGCCTCCGGCGCCGAAAATCATGGCTCGTTCAGTTGTTGCCTGCAAGCCCTGTAATACCGCCTGAATCCCAAGATAATCGGTATTACAGGCTTGCCAGCCGGTGTCAGTTGGCTTGAGCGTGTTGACGGCGCCGATCGTCCGGGCTGCTGTATCTGCTGCCACCAGTTGACACACCTCGGTCTTGTGGGGAATGGTCACGTTCAAGCCCCGAACACCACTGTTTCGCAGTCCATGCAGTGCTGTTTCAAGGTTTTCCGGGGCAACAGGAAAAGGGATATAACAGGCGTTCAATTGACGCTGCATGATTAAGTGATTCTGAAAAAGTGGCGACAGCGAATGCCGAACCGGCCAGCCGATGATACCATAAGTCGTCGTTGAGCCAACTATTTTCATAGCAGACAATTAAATATGTAATCTGTATTTTGTCAACAGAGATTAACAGGTTCGCATGCTTAGCAGTTGATTTTGGTTAAGTTCGACAAATGCCTAAGGTTGGAATGGTCGAGGGAAGTAACCGAAATCCTTGGTTGCCTCCTGGTGTGAAAATACCATATCCATCGTCATGCGATCGGCCATATCCGTGGTTAGGTAACGGTAGCGGGGCAATATTCGCAGTACAGCAATGAGTACTCGAAATAGCGGTAATGGAATGTGCACGAATCGTGGTTTCATGTCCAGCCTCACAAACAGACGTGTAACCATATCTCGGTAACCGATAACTTCTCCACCACTAAGGTTATAAGCTCGATTGGCACATTCGGTATGATTAAGTAACGCTAAACACGCCCAGGCCAGATCGCGTGCATGCACCGGTTGACGCAGTGCTTGCCCCGAGCCAATCATAGGGAAGAAATGAAAATGCTGGATGAAACGTGAGATCAGGCTTAGATTTTTATCCCGTCCCAGGTAATAGATCATCGTTGGACGAATGATGTTCCACACAACACCGAGTCGAGTACAGACATCCTCGACAAATCGCTCACCCTGAATCAATTCCTGTGCAAGAGCGCGATCAGGCACGCTACGCGCATAACATTTGGTGTAACGGCTGGTGGAACTGAAGACGATGAGCTGTTTTACCTGCAGTATTTCAAGTGCTTGCGGCAACGATTTTTTCAATAGGCCAATATCGGCCAGATGAATCCAAAGGTCAGCGGGAGGCAGTTGCCCAAACCAGTCATGTTCGTTGATGTCGAGGGAATACCAGGTTGTGCCTGCCTGTGATTGCTGTTTGGATCTGCTGATGGCCACAATCTCATATCCAGCCTTGATAAGCATTGCCAGCAGAAAATCACCAATCATGCTGGTTGCACCAGTTACGAGAATCTTCATGACTTGAATCGTTGCAACGAAAGGTATGCAGTCAAAACCAGGAACCTCAGCCACACGCCAGTTATCACACACACCATCAGCAGGATTGAATACTGGTGACGAAAAAATTTACGGTAAAAGCGAGTCATACCTTTATGTTTGTGCCATTCCACGCGTATAGGTCGATTTGCACTACATCTTCCCTTCTCGTGCAGTACCTCGACATACGGCACAAACAAGATTTTCCAACCCTTTTGCCGAAAACGCATGCACCAATCAAGATCTTCGCAATGCAGGAAATAGCCTTCGTCCATCGGGCCGACATCGTTAATTGCCGTGCGTCTAGCCAGCATGAAGGCACCGGAAATCGCTTCTTCATATACAGGCCGACTGGGTAACGGTTGATGGTGCATGACTATACTTTCAAATTTAGGGTGATTAGGTACAACTCGCTCCAAGTGGAATGTGCGGACTACGCTTCTCCATGGTGTTGGCACTCGGCGGCGACAACCGGCTTGCTCCGAGCCGTCACGATTACGGATCAAGCAACCAGCTATCCCTGCTTCAGGATGCGTCTGCATCTCATGCAGCATTTTTGCTAACGTGTCTGGGCAAATGATACAGTCCGGGTTGAGCAACAGCGCAAAGTCGTCCAATGATTGATCAAGGCCAATGTTTACTGCTCGAGCAAAGCCCAGGTTGGCGAAATTCTCAATGATCGTCAGGCGTTTGTCATTCACCTGCTGCCGCAGGTGATAAATACTGCCGTCACCACTACCATTATCGACCACAATTACCTCTACCCGTGCCGTGGAAGCAAGGGCTGCACGTACGCATTTCTCAAGAAGCATGCCTGCATTGAAATTAACAACGATGATGGAAACGGTTGTATGTGTCATTTATTTGGCCGGTGTACTGATTAGCAATCGAGATAAAAGAAGCATTTGTCTTATTCTGGATTGTGCATGAATACCCACTTGTCTGATAGTTTTGATTCGCTGCATCGGAGTATTATATTGTAAAGTTGCATATGTTTCCACTATGGGCAAATTCGGGTTATCCGGATCGCGTTCATACATTCGTTCCGCGAGACATTGCGCCTGTTTCATCGATCGAAACAGGTTATCACGTCCCTCCAGCCATCGTTGGCACCATTTACCGGAAACCGGATTCAAAACGTCTTGTACAGGCTTTGCACCCACTTCGTTGTTACCGTGCTGTCGGTATTTCACCAATGGTTTATCAATATACCCGATATATCCAAATACGGCGGCACACAATGCCAGCCACCAATCATGCATTAAAACCTTTTCGGGAATTGGCAAGGCTATATCCAGTAACCTTCGGTTGACCATTATTGTGCAACCGGCAACAAAATTTTGTGTTAGCAGTACACGTAGTGGATCTGATGCTTCGTGCTTGATACCCTGATATTTCATGAATGAAGGAAAAATCAGGTTTAAATTGACATCCACTACGGACATATCCGAGTACACCAATAACGGCATGCCAGGATATTGATCCTCCATTTTTCGCATCATTTGCATCAGCGAGGATAGTTTATGTCCCAGCCAGACATCATCTTGGTCGGAAAAGGCAATATACGAATGCGACGCAAGCGCATTTAGTGTCATCAGTATGGCAAAATTGTTTGTCACTCCCAAATTACCAAGTCCATCTGAAAGCAAATGAAATCGCGCATCTCGTACAGTGTATGCTGCCAAGATATTTAATGATTGATCAGATGAACCATCATCCCGTACATACAAATCCCAGGCGGTTTCGCTTTGAGCAACAAGGCTATCCAATTGTTCCGCAAGAAAGCGACTACCGTTATACACAGCTAAAACGATTGCTATATTACTCATACCCAAATTATCCAGTAAGAACGTTATCAATCAAAACAAGCCTCCTGATTTTCCGCCTGGATAAACACATTCGATAAATGCAGTAAGCCGTTCGATTTTACGTGCACTCTACTCTCGCTGATTTTTCAATCACTGGGAGTTTTTGTTGAGCTTTGGCAATTGTTATGAGCGCCTGGGAAAAGTATATGACACATTAGCGGTCAATAGCAGTGCTATTGAACAAACAACAGAGTGAAGACATTGGCCGATATTCGGTGTTTCGCGGTAGGTGTGTCAACGTTCGACAGATTCCCCAGGGTTACTTTTGCGAAAATAGGGGGTTTTCCAACGATCCGAAAATACTGTTTCATGCATGGGACGTCGCGTTCGTGCCTGATGCTCAAGTTCACGCTCTTCATCGCTGAGAATACTGTCATCACCATAATGACCCAAGGCAACAACACTCATTGGTTGAATGTATTTTGGCAATCCCCAATGACCTCGCACCATTTCTTCATCGAAACCACCCATTTGATGTGTGGCCAGGCCTAATGCTGTTGCCTGCAGGCACAGCGACAGCACGGCCTGCCCGGTATCATATTCAGCCCAGCGATTGAATCTGTCTGTCTGCCTGAACTGCTGGCAGGCGCATGCGATAATTAACACAGGGGCGTGTTGCGCCCATGCCCGATTCTTTTGGCTTAGGGTATCCAGAATATTTTTCCAGTTGTCCAGTTCGTTTTCAGAAAAACGATCCGCCACAATAAAGCGCCACGGTTCGTCACCAAAGCAACTCGGCGCCCAGCGGGCCGCCTCAAGACAGGACAATAATTCTTCTCTGCTGACAGCTTGACGAGGGTCAAAAGCGCGCGTACTCCAGCGGGCTGCGAGAGTTTGATCAATTTCAGCGCGGGGGTTTGCCTGATGCTTACTCATACGAATCTCCTGTTCACATTGCTTGGTCAGGGGCATGTGCCGGCGAACGAACGTCAGGCAGCCGGTAGGCAGGCTTGAGAATTTCTACTTTTGCTACCGCCCTGGTATGCTCCACCCATTGGCGGAAGCGTTGCTGTTGCAATTGCATTGTCAACTGCGGACGCACCTCTTCAAAAGTACGAACACGGGCAGGCTGCGTGGATAACCACTGAATGACATGGTAGCCCATACGTGAATGCACCACACCGGATATGGGATGCGCTGCATCCAGCGCCATCAGCGCCTGATCAAATGCCGGGCCCATTTGCCCTTGACGCAGCGCTGGCAATTCGCCACCACGATCGCGGCTGGAGGTATCTTTGGACAATTCTTTCGCCAGTGCAGCAAAATCCTCCCCTTGTTGCAAACGTTTGATCACGGCCTTGGCATCCGCTTCACGATCAAGCAGGATGTGACGAACCCGCCAGGTGCCAGGCAGGCGATAGTTCGCTTGATGCTTCTCGTAATAGCTGCGTAATTCCTGCTCTGTTGGCTTCTGCTGCTTGCGCATGCGCTGATTAAGCGCCTGAATAATAATTGTGGAGGTAACTTGCCTGATCCGCGCCTGAATCTCTGGATCATCAACAATACCCTGACGCCTGGCTTCCGCCTCCAGTGTGATGCGGGTGATCATATTATTGAGCAGGTTTTTGCGCATGGCAGGTTGATCCTTAAGTTTGCGCACACGCTCTGGCATACGTAGAAACTCACGGTCAATATCCGCTTCTGTGATCACACGATCGCCAATGCGTGCCACAGCATTGGCTGGCAGCGCGGCAGATTGAGCGTTAGTAGTTGCTGCAGCAGGCGATGTTGATGCTTGCCTGGGAGTGTCCGGCGTTGGCGAGCAGGCAAGCATCAAGCTGCTCAACAATAATCCGCTTAAAAACCTTACCATTTTTTCCTACCTCAAATCAACTTGGGCCAGGCTGCCTGTAAATAGCGATAGCCTGACCACAGTGTAAGGATTGCAGCAAGCCACAACAGGCCAATACCAATATGGTGTACAGGTAACGAAGCAACAGGCTGATGCCAGAGTAGCGCCACAATCGCCAACATTTGCACAGCTGTTTTCCACTTCCCCATCATTGAGACGTGGACAATATGTGATTGTTCAGCCAGCCATTCGCGTAATGCACTGATCAGAATTTCCCGACCAATAATAATGGCAGCCAACACACCCGGTACCAGTGAGGCTTCCACCAACACAACCAGTGAGGTGGCCACCAGCAGTTTATCTGCCACCGGATCCAAAAAACGACCGAATGGTGTGACTTCGCCACGTTTGCGAGCCAAATACCCATCCAGCCAGTCCGTGGCAGCAGCCAGGGTAAAAATTCCGGCAGACGTATAATAGCCCCAGGGCGATGGCAAAAATTCGAAGGCCAGGAATAATAATGGAATTAACATCATGCGGCCAACTGTTAGTTGATTGGAAATTGTCCAACGCATGGATCAGTTAGTGCATGTTTGCCGAATATTCATAACAGATGATCCCCCCGGCGAACTCTGCATGCAAACGCCTCGAACAGCCAGCAACATTCTCCACTTCATCGTGGATACAGGCAACGGCAATATTGTTGTTGAATCCTTTGCAGGGGAATGGTGGCCTGCAAACAATCTTTTTTTGTCCGGTCGCACCGATAGCGAAAAGGACAACCGCTGTCTGCTATCTTTTCTTCGCTACTGCCAGTATCGCTGACGGGTTGGCGTTGTGATGGATGCAGCAAGGGCATGGCTTTTAGCAAATTAGCTGTGTAGGGGTGACAAGGTGATGCAAAAACAGCATCTGCAGGGCCTTGCTCCACCACCTGACCGGCAAACATGACCAGTACCTCATCACTGATGTGGCGAACCACCGACAAATCATGCGAGATAAACAAATAGGCCAGTCCCAGGCTTTGCTGCAAGCTGATCAGCAGATTAAGAATTTGTGCTTGCACGGAGACATCGAGCGCCGATACCGGCTCATCCAGCACCAGCACATCCGGTTCAACCACCAGCGCGCGAGCAATGCCAATGCGTTGGCGCTGACCACCGGAAAACTGGTGTGGATAACGGTTCATCATAGCCGCATCAATGCCACATTGTTGCAAGACCTCGGCGACTTTTT
>WFOJ01000088.1 GCA_015488125.1 Mariprofundaceae bacterium | reverse complement strand
CCACTGTTTGCAGACTGATGGGCTGAATACCGCGCCGCCGCAGATAGCTTTTGACGGCGCCCAGATAAAAGGCCTGATCCGGGCAGCGGAACACCAGCACATGCCGGTGCAGCGCGCCATGACTTAAGCTGCGCAGGCGCACAGCCACAGCTTTTTCCGCATCTGCGCAAGGCGGCAGCGGTAACACCGCCATGGCTTCGTGCAACAACAGGGCGCGCAAACGCAGTGGCATGGCCTCAGCCTTCCAGGCAATCGCTGCATCCCCCATCAGTTGCATCAACAATTGTCGAACCCTGCGCATAAGCCGCCTCCTTGCCGTATGCAGGCAGGCTTATGCCTCTCCACCCCGTCGTCAAGTCCATACGCGTCTGCTATCAGGGCCTGCCCGTCAATTCCCATGCGGGATTCTGGGAACGAGAATCCATATTCGTTCACATCAAACGATGTGTATCAAAATGACACACATGTCATAACAATTGTTTGCGCTGTGACAAAGCTCACACTAACGTTCGGCCATCCACCCAAGAGGGGGGTCGCCGCAAGGCGGGTCATCGAGGGATGGGTACAAGATTAAAGCTGGATTTGTTCCGGCTCATAACCATGAGGATATGCAATGAAGAAAACACTTCTTTCCGCTGCTGCATTTGCCGTTGCCGGCGTTTCTGCTGTAGCCATGATGCCAAACTCTGCTGAAGCTATTCCAGCCTTCGCACGCCAGACTGGCGCTGCCTGCCTGAGCTGCCACTTCCAGACTTTCCCGGCGCTGACTGCTTTTGGTCGCTCATTCAAGCTGGGTGCGTTTACTGACGTTGGTGAGCAGGCGCTGATTGAGGATGAGGAACTGTCTCTGCCTTCAGTACTGAATGCAGCACTGGTACTGCGTGCGCAGTACATGGTCAGCAAGGTCACATCTGGCGCGACCACCACAAGCACGCGCACCTGGGCAGTACCGACGGACAGCAACCTGCTGCTGGCTGGTCGTGTTGGTGCCAATACGGGTGCTTTTGTTGAATTTGCCGGTGGCGCTGGTAACTGGCAGTTGATGAACTCCTTTGACATGGATGGTATCAAGGTTGGCCTGAACGTTGCCAACACTGGTTTTGGTCCGACTGCTGCGTTGGAAACCACCGCCGTTTATGGTCAGCATGGTGGTAAACTGTGGGGTAGCGATGTTTCTGCTGTACAGAACATTGTCAATGCGATCGGTAATACCACATCTGTTGCTTTGTGGACAGGCAATGACAGCTTCACCGTTCAGGGTGCAATGGTCGCCTTCGCTGATGCCCGCGCTACAAAAAACGCTGGCTTTGTTCCGTTGATTCGTGGTACCTATGTTGCTGACCTCGGTGGCGCAGAGCTGCTGGTTGGCGCAACAGCTACTTCCGGCACTCAGACCGCTGCAGTAGGTGCGGCAAACATCACCAATGGTGTTGATGCCAAGTGGCTTGACCTGCAGTTGCAGGGTGACATGGGTGATGCTTCTTACGGCATCTATGCTGACTGGGTGGCTACCAAGTCCAAAGGCGTGAGTGGTGGCGTATCCAACAATATCTTTGCTGCTGGTGCTGCTGGCGCTGTTGGCGCTGGTGCTGGTGCTGACGCAAAGGTTGATGGCTTTGGCATCCGCGCTGAAGTTAAGCCATTGCACAACGTCATGTTTGGTGTTGGCTATATGTCCACCAAGACGACTTACGCAACTTTGGCAGCGGCGACCGCTGCTGGTGCTGCGACCCAGGCACCCAAGTTCACTCGCACCCATCTGGCTGCTACCTATGAAATCTATCAGAATATGGAGCTGACGCTCTCCTATAACAATGATAGCGTTTCAGGTGGAAACAAGACCAAGACTACGCTCGTAGATCTGGAAGCCTTGATGTAAAAAAGCACCTGGTACTTCGTATCGGTTGCATTAGGGGGAGAGCCTTTGGCTCTCCCTTTTTCTTGCTCCCTGCGCAAGCGCATCGGAACTATCCAAGGAGTTGTGTGGTATGTCGCGCCCTGTCTCAAATGCTAAAAAAAGAAAAATCGCTGCGTTACTGCAGCAGGCCAGTCAATCTTTCCAATCCAGCGATTTCAAAAACTGTGAACGTTTATGCAAAAAAATCGACCGTGTTATTGAAGGCATACCCAATGTTCTGAATCTTCGCGGCTCCATGGCCGCTGTTCGCGGCGACCTCGAACGTGCGGAACAATATTTCTCGCGTGCTGCGGCGAAAGCGCCGGATCAGCCGGAGGCACTGGAAAATCTCGCCCGCATCCACAGCATGAAAGGCAATACGGAACAGGCAGCGGCGGCTTATCAGCAGGTGTTGCGTTTGCAGCAACCACAAAACATCGCCACCGTACTGGCTTATTGCTCCGTCCTGATCGAGCTGAACGAAGCCCAAAAAGCCGTGGATATTATGCTGCCATTACTGAAAACTCATCCTGAACACACGGGCTTGTTGTACATGCTGGCAACAGCGTACTTCAATCTTCGCTATTTTGATAAAGCGAAAGAGCATCTAACGCATTTTTTAGCATTGGCACCAGATCACGCACTTGGCAATCGCCAGATGGGATTGCTGCAATCTCAGGAAGGAAAAATG
>WFOJ01000087.1 GCA_015488125.1 Mariprofundaceae bacterium | reverse complement strand
GGAGAAAACATGTGATCCGGGTGAAAACGCGGCGAGGTAAAAGCCAGCAAGGCGCGCCAGGGCATATGCAGCGATTGTTTTGTCAGCGCATACACCACCAGTTGTCGGCAGCTTTGCCATGCGCCACACCCCTGCTTTTGGGTGATAATCCACGGCAGGGTCATGCTCACATAAGCTGTTGCCACCCCCGTCATGCCTGCCATCACCAGCCAACGGGAACAGCAGCCAGCGCCACCATACGCCTGCCACAGATCAAACACCACTGAGCAATGGCCGAGTTCTTCCCTGGCATGCAAGGCAAACATCTGGCGTGCGTAGGCAGATGCCATGGGCAGCCTGTCTGTCTGACGGATGTACACCTGCGACAGTACCGCAGCCGTATGCTCCAGTGCCGCTGCCAGCAACAAGCGCTGGCGCAACGAGGCATGACGATGCACTGCAGCAAGCAATTGACGCATCCGACGCACCCCCGCTGGCGGTGGATAGCGCTCACACAGGGCATCGTTGAACTGTTTGTGCCACCGCGAATGCCCACCTTCTTCGGCGATGAAACGCTGGCATTCCCGGCGCAATGCAGCCTTCAGTGGTCTGTGACGCATGGCTTCGCCCACCGTGCGCATAAAAAAACCTTCCAGCACGGGCGTAATCAGGCTGACGGCTTCCAGCAGACTGCTCATCACCAGATCGTGGTTACACCAGTCAGGCGGTGGAGTTTCACAGGGGATAACATGCACTGGTTTCATGGTAGAACCGGCTGCGCAGCGCAGCCTTCAGGCGGGAGAAACATCCCGGCTGCAGGCTGGTAATCTTCGTCGCCACTGTACACATGCACCGTCGTCCGGCTGCCATCTGCATCGCTGATGGTAAAATCACGAGCTGCCAACTTACCGTTGTTGCGGCGTATGAGCTTGGATATATCAATGGTCTGCAATACATTGCCACGATGATTCAGCAGGCGCGTGCGCCAGCTGACCGGCTGCTGTTGATCCATGCAACGCTCCACCTGCCAACGGCCATCCGGCGAGCGAACACGCTGCCAGCGGCAGTCATGGCCGTTCACCTCATCATCCTTACCGGACTGCTGCCTCACAGCCCATGTTTGCCAGGGGCGCATGAGTAGCCATATCTGACGGGCACCCGGCCAGTCGGCGAAAGACCCGGCATCACGGAGGCAGCCACCTTCAGCGCTCAGCCGCCAGAATATCGCCCCGGCATGTTCAGCCTGCCAGTGTGCCAGCAATTTCTGACCGCGCCACCTGGCCGGTGCCAGCACGCGCCAGAGCTGATATTGCGCTTCATCCTGCTGCTGTACAATCAGCGCATATTTCAAAGGTGACAAAAGATGGCCGTCGGCATCATAGCGACGCACATCCATGCGCAATTGAACTGCCTTACCCGTGTCCATAGCCAGCGTTCCGTGTTGTGCACTGGCAGTGGCCTGATGACCACCCAGGGCAAGCAATAGCACAAGGAGCCAAAAGCTGTTCATTCGCCACGCAGGGCCTGTGAAGGCGAGGTGCGTGCAGCATTCAATGCCGGCAACAAACCGCCTGCCATCCCCAGCACCACCGACAAGCCCAGTACCGCCAGCAAAAACCAGGGGGAAAACAGTGGATCAATCTTGCCACGCATCAACGGTAACATTTCCAGTACGCTGGCAAGGACGAAACCAGCCAGAATCCCCAATGCGCCGCCAGTCAATGCCAGTCCCACCGATTCGCTAACAATCAGACGCATCACCATCGCCTTGCGCCAGCCCACTGCCAGCAACAGGCCAATCTCCCGTCGTCGCTCGCTGACGCTCATCAGCATCGTGTTAAACACCATCAGCGCGCCGACCAGACCGGCAATCAGCGTGGTGACCTGACTCATCGCCTTGGCAATGCGCACCACGGCATTGCGGCTGACCAGTTCACCGGATGTCAGCACATGATAGCCGTGAAGCTGCTGTCTTACGTGCTGCTGAATCTGTGCTTCGTCGGTCTCGCTGGCGCTGGCGTCCAGTTGAATATTCAGTACATTGACCTTGCCGGGTTTGTCCATCGTCTGTTGCATCTGGCGCAGGGTCATCAACAAGGCGCCGTTCTCCACCAGCGCGCTGCTGCGAAAAATACCGACAACAGGAAACGTCAGCCCTTCAATGTCCACATGATCACCGACACCCTTGTGCAGCGTTTGTGCGGCCAGCGTGCCGATCACTACCACCTGCTCATGAGCTGAGGCAGGCCAGCGGCCTTCCACCAGTTCCAGGTGTTGCCACAGATAGCTGCCATACTCCCAGCCAAACACAAAAGCTGGCGGCCCGTCTTCGCTGACCGAAAGCATTTCGCTCAGCAACCCAGCCACCTGTTGCACATGCGCCTGCTGCATCAGCAACGGGCGCACATCTGCTTCGCGGAAGGGCGAAGGCATGGTGTTCTGGCTGGCCTGACGGGTGACGATCAGGTCTGTGGCTCTGGCATCATTGGCCTGCTGCCAACTGCTTTCGAAGCCCCAGGCAATCGCCGTCAGCGCGACGACGGCGGCAATACCAATAGCCACGGCCGCTATGGTCAGCGCACTGCGCGCCGGGCGGCGACGTATATTGTGCCAGGCCAGCATCCATAACGTCATGCGATCACCCTGCCATCACGCATGCAAATCTGCCGGTCTGCCTGACGGGCAATATCGGTATCATGGGTAACCATCAGCATCGTCAGCCCCATGGACTGACGCAATTCCGACAACAGTTGCAATACATAACCAGCGCTGACGGAATCCAGACTTCCGGTCGGCTCATCGGCCAGTAAAATATCAGGTTGGTTGATCAGCGCACGGGCAATGGCCACACGCTGACGTTCGCCACCGGAAAGCTGTGCCGGATATTGTTGCAGGCGATGGTCCATGCCCACGCGCTGCAATAAATCGCAGGCATGATCCGCCATCTGCCGCCCTGTGGGAACAGCAGGCAGCAGGACATTATCCAGAACATTCAGCGTCGGCAGCAGGTGAAACGCCTGAAATACCAGACCAATATGTTGCTGGCGAAAGCAGGCAATATCGTCCATATCCTCATAAGCACAGCCACGAAACCAGCGCTGGCCGGCATCAGGTTCCTCCAGGGCGGCAAGCAGATGCAGCAAACTGGATTTGCCGCAACCGCTTGGCCCGGTAATCGCTACAAATTCACCTTCTTCAACACGCAGATCGACGCCATTAAGCGCATGAATCCGCCCTTCATCAAAGCTGAGCGTCAGTTTTTTTGTTGTCAGTATGGGTGTATTCACCCGGTATCCCCTGGCATCATCATGGCGCATATTATGCTACCGATACTGAACAGTAAATGAACGCCTGATGCGCCATCCATTCAGATACAATTCAGCTATGCGAAGATCATGCGCCGCATGAGCACAACCGAACATATGAAGTGGGATCTGTTTATCCGCATTTTTCACTGGTCTCTGGTGGTTTGCTTTACGGCGGCCTTTATCAGCGGCGAATATGATATAGAATGGGCGCATAGCTGGCTGGGGTACATGCTTGTACTATTGCTGCTGGCGCGTCTCGTTTGGGGCGTAACAGGCAGTCCCAACGCCCGTTTCACCACCTTTATGTATTCACCAGCGGAAACATGGCGTTACTTTCGCAGTTGCCTGCGCAATCAACCATTGCATTACGACAGCCATAACCCACTGGGAGCGCTGATGGTTTTCGCCTTGCTGGCAGGCTTGTTGTTACTGACTGCCTCCGGCCTGTTGTATGAAGGCTGGGGAGAGTATGAAGGCCCCTTATGGGTACTGAATATTCCGGTCAGCGATTGGCTCGGGCAATGGAGCCGAAGCCTTCATCGTGCATTACCGGATGGACTACTGGTACTGGTTGTGTTACACATCACAGGCATGGTGGTAGCCACGCTCCAGCATAAGGAAAATTTCGCTCGTGCCATGATCACAGGCTATACCAAACGGAGAGACTGAATGCGTTGGATCACTTGTTTGCTACTGTTATGCGCCATGAACTTGCCAGCTTTTGCCGCCGAGCCTCAGACGCTGGACTTGTTTTCCGCTGTTGGCGGCCAGCCAGAAAAAAACGCCGCGATTGATGGCAACGCCAGCATACCCAAGCCGCATTACACGAATGAACCATTCGAGGAACCATTTACCGCTGATACCGCGCATGGCTATCTCGGCGCGGCTTCGTTTCTTGCGGCAGTGCTTGCCGGCATCACAGCACCTAACAATGGCGATAATCCTGCCTTGCGCGGCCAGCCTGCCAAAAAAGGTTTTCACCATTATGCCGGATTAACAGCAGCAGCACTTGGCGGTGCCGCTGTCATCAGCGGTTTTTGGCAGCACAGTGAAGATATTGAAGCTGACCCACTGGATCCCGATACCATGCATATGCTGCTTGGCGTACTGGCCACGGCGGGTTATGCATGGGCGGTTTCCAAAGGGCCAACAACGATTGGCCTGGGCTCAGGCAGCCACGCGGCTGCCGGTATCACCGGCGCGGCGCTGATGGCGACTGCGCTTTATCTGGAGTTTTGACGATGAAGAGATATGCAGGGACGATAGCTATGGCAGCAATGATACTGACGATGCCGCTCGCCCAGGCTGCAGATAATCTGGTGCCGCAGATGCAGGCACAGTACCAGAGCGAAGGCGCAGGCGATTTTTCCGCTGAACGTGGCCAGCAGTTCTGGCGGCAAAAGCATCAGGCGGAAAAGGAACCGTTCACCCGCTCTTGCGAAAGCTGCCACGGCACTGATTTACGCCAACCAGGTGAACATCAGCGTACAGGCAAAGTTATTGAAGCCATGGCACCATCGGTGAACGCTGAACGCTTCACTGATGCAAAAAAAATCAAAAAATGGTTTCGCCGCAATTGCAAGTGGACCATTGGCCGTGAATGCACTCCCCAGGAAAAAGGCGATGTCCTCGCCTGGCTGAACACACTGTGAGGTGATACTGATGAAACGCCTGATTCTCTTACTCACCCTGCTGGCCGTACCGACCAGTTTACTGGCCCATCCCATTCTTGGCTTTCCTCGCCATCGGGGTGTTGAGCCATTGACCAATCCGCTGTACAGCGAAAGCTGCGGCGAATGTCATTTTGCCTACCAACCGGGCTTGCTGCCTGCCCGCTCGTGGAAGAAGCTGATGGCTCCAGCAGCACTGGAAGATCACTTTGGTGAAAATGCAGAGCTGGATGAGGAAGACCGTCTGGCGATCCTCAAATTTCTGACCAGTAACGCAGCGGATACCACCTGGCACTACAAACGTTCGATCAAAATCACTCGCTCACTGGCAGAAGATGAAGCGCCACTGCGCATCACGGAAGTGCCGTACATCAAAAAGAAGCACAGCCATATTCCGCGCTGGGCAGTGCAGGACAATCGCAAGGTGCGCTCCCTGTCTTACTGTAACCGCTGCCATACGCGTGCCGACAAAGGGGCATTTGTACGTGCGGAAGTAGATATCCCCGGCTATCGTAACTGGGCGGATTTGTTTTAACGCTTCCTTCAACCTGAGAAATCAACCAGGGAAAGAGAGAATAGACGCACAATATGTCTGTTACGTGCCTATAACCATAACACCGCAAGTCGGTTGCGGTTCTTGCTGTGGCTTATCGAATACAAAAACAATTATTACAATGTCGCGGAAAACGTTCCAACCAACGCTGGGAGCCAGCGATCATCATTGGCAGCGCAGCTGATCAGCCTGGTCGAGACAGGGAGAAAACGGGCAATGCTGCGGCGGCAGTGTTCAAAGGCGTCGTCGGGCATGTTCCGGCGATTATTGAGCAACACATAATCTGGCGGCATACCGCGTCGTTGCATGGCTTCGATACTGAGTAAGGTGTGGTTGATGCAGCCAAGGCGCATATCGACGCAGAGCAGGCATCGGGCAGGCAACAGTCCGGTGAACCAGTCGATGAGCAGCATATCGTCATGCAGGGGTACCATTAAGCCGCCAATACCTTCGATAATGCCAATATCGACCCGGGCCAGTTGCTGCCAACACCAATGCAGGGCGGCATCCGGCTGAATACAACGTCCTTCGGCAGCGGCGGCAATATCCGGCGATGCAGGCAGGGTAAAACGCTGG
>WFOJ01000086.1 GCA_015488125.1 Mariprofundaceae bacterium | reverse complement strand
GGCACGGCTGGCTACGCAATCCGAAGGCAGGAGCGATTCGGGGCCAGAAGCCCCTCCTGCAGGGGGATCGCACACACTGTAGGAGCGGTCTCCAGACCGCGAACCGACCGCCGTTTTCTGGCCTGAATCCTGCATCTCATCATGCGGAGCGCGTGATCCGGGGCGACCGTCAGTCACCCGTCTGTGGTGAAGATTTCCGGGTGTGGTGGTTCGGGGCCGGAGGCCCCTCCTACAGGGGGAGTTGCACGCACTGTAGGAGCGGTCTTCAGACCGCGAACCGACCGCCGTTTGCTGTGGCTCATCATGTGGGGGCATGATCTGCGATGATCGTTAGCGTACATGCGTTATCGCTTCATCTGCGGGTAGCGGTTTGCTGAATAAATAGCCTTGCACGGCATCACAGCCCTCCTTGAGAAGAAAACTCAGTTGCGCTTCTGTTTCTACCCCTTCAGCAACGGTTTTCATGTTCAGCGCATGGGCCATGGCGATGGTGGAACGTACGATAGCAATATCTTCCATATCGTTTGGTAGCTGGCGAATGAACGCCATATCAATTTTCAGCCATTGGGCAGGCAGGCGTTTTAGGTAGGCCAATGAAGAATAACCGGTACCGAAATCATCAATGGCAATTGATATACCGGCATCGGCCAGTTGTTGCATCATGCTGATGGCAAGCTCCGGTTCGCGCATGGCGGCAGTCTCGGTAATTTCAATTTCGAGCCATGCCGGCTGACAGCCTGTTGCCCTGATACAAGTCAGAATTTCTTCCGCCAGTTCCGGCTGCATGAGTTGCACACCAGAAATATTCACGCCAATGCGGCCTGGTCGAATACCTGCTTGCTCCCAGCGTAGCGCCTGCTGACATGCCTCACGCAGCACCCAGCGTGTGATGGCATGAATAAGGCCGGTTTCTTCGGCGATTGGTATGAATTCACCGGGAGAGATCGTGCCCAATTCAGGGTGATGCCAGCGCAGCAGGGATTCCACGCCAATTAAACCTTCGCCATTGATCGCATGCTTACCCTGATAGTAGAGCCTGAGTTGTTGGCGATCCACAGCTACGGCCTTCGCCAGTTCCTGTTCCAGCAGCAGATGTCTTGTTGCTTTTGCTTCCATTTCATCCGAAAAATAATGAATGCGTGTGCGTCTTTTCTTGGCGTGACACATGGCCATGTCGGCATGTTGCAACAGGCTGTCAACATCAATACCATCCTGCGGAAAAATGGCAATGCCAAAACTGGCTTCCGGCCCGTAGTCATGCCTGCCGATGCGAAGTGGTTGATGCAGGTTGAAATAGATTTTGTCAGCCACTCGTCTGGCTGTATTGGCATCCACATCCTGCAACAGCACGACAAACTCGTCGCCGCCGATACGCGCTGCCGTATCTGTTTCCCGCAGTGCTGCAGTCAATCGCCTGCTGGTTTCCTTGAGCACCAGGTTGCCACTGGCATGACCCAGGCTGTCGTTAACGATTTTGAGGCGGTCAAGGTCAAGATAGATCAACGCCAGTTCGTTCATATGGCGCTGCGCCAGTGCCAGCGCCTGATGGGCACGATCGAGCAATAAGCGTCGGTTGGGCAGTCCGGTCAGCTCATCGTAGTAGGAAAGCCAGGCAAGTTGTTCCTCGTTGTGTTTGCGTTCCGTGATGTCCTGAAACCATACCTGTATCGCCGGACGCCCTTCGAAGGTGCTGGACACTGCCCATACTTCGGCCAGAAATACCGAGCCATCCAGACGGGTCAGATGCTCTTCGGTTTTTGTCTGATTATTCCCCATGGCTACTTCCGCCATGCGCTGGCGTACCAGCGAACGGTCTTCTTCGGCAACGTAGTCAAGCACCGGAGTATTTTCAAAATCTGTTGCTTTTCGTCCACCGAGAAGAGCAATGGCCGCCGGGTTGATATAACGCAGAATTCCCTGTTCATGCACCACAATACCCACCGGCGCAGTTTCTACCAACTGACGATGTTTTTGTTCGCTGGCCTGCAGCGCATCCATGGCCTGTTGGTGAATAATCATACTGGCAATAATGCCTTCAATCTGGCGATAAAAATCACGAAATGAGGCGCTGGCCGTTGCACCGGATTCCAGCATCAGACTGATCAACCCCAAATATTTCCCCTTGTGCCTGATGGGCAGACACAAACATCCCATATCCGGTTTTTCTGTTGTTACCAGTTCACGGTAATTCCGGGGGTGATATGGGCAAACCATGAACCGCTCACTGCGAATATCTCTGCCGCACAGACATTCCTCCAGAGCCAGCTCAGCGCATTGTTTTTTTGCATCAACACTCCAGCCAAGACTGGCCGTCAATAGCAGTCGCTCATTTTCCACCAGAAACACGGCCGCATGTCCGGTAAGAAAATGCCAGGGCGAATCCATGATGCCTTCCAGTATCCATTGCAGGCGTTCGTGCACCGGATGGGTTTGTTGACTGAGAATACGCATGGCAAGTAACCTCCCTTGCGTCCATTCTCTTTGTTTGCGTTCACTGATGTCACGCAAGATGACGGATATTCTGCGTTGTCCTTCAACCTCGAATGCATTGGCGGTTAATTCAATGGTAAACAGAGAATCATTTTTGCGCTGTCCTGTTAGTTCCCTGGTGTTGCCCAGAATGCCATAACGCTGGTTTTCCAGTTCGTCGGCCATCAGTTGATGGTGGCGTTCGCGTAGTTCTTCTGGTACGAGATCGTGTACGGTCAAGCCCTCCATTTCTTCAGGGCGATAGCCAAACAACGAGCAGGCCGCCGGGTTGGCACGTTTGATGTTGCCCATCGCATCCATCAACAGCACGCCTTCATTGGTGTGATCAATAACGCTGGCCAGTTTTTTTGTTCCGTTTCCAGCTCTGCTGTACGCACGTTGACCAGTGTCTGGAGGCGTTCGCTGTAACGGCTGCGCTTAAACAGAATCAGTGCCACCAGCTGCGAAAACACCAGGCCAAAGCATAAGGCAGCCAGCGGTCGCCAGCTAAGGAATTGTGCCACCAGTGATGGTGCGGCGTGGGTGTGCAACACGAAGTTCAGACCCCCGACTTCAAAATTGCCGTGCCAGTTCCATGTTTCTGTTTTCGTTTCATTTTTTTCTGTTGCGCCCTGCCTCGAACGCGAAACATGTTTTATCAGCAGTGTTTCATGCCCCTGTTCAAGGGCCGAGAGTGTCACATCCAATCCAAATGGCTGCCCCTGAGCAACGGCCTGCGTCACGAGATGGTGTATATTCAGGTCAGCAATGGCATAGCCACGCACTGAGCCGGATATTGCTGTGATCAACCGAAGTTGTGGTTGATGATGCTGAGTATGAGTCAGGATCAAACGAGTCGCGCCAAATGGCAATTGCCTGATGTATGCCATGTCCAGTGGTGGATCGAATGACCGAAGCTTGTTGTTTGAGCTCACAAACACCATATCACCATGATCCGTTGTCGGCATCATGGCCATGGCGACGATTTCATTGGGATGACGAGCCAGCATGCTGCGCAGAAATCCGCCGGCATTCCTTTCGTCGATATGGCCATATCTGCGTATTTCACTTTCAGCAAAAAAGGCTGCTGTCATGAATGCATCCACATGCTGTTGCAGCATGGATTGAACAGCATGCAGCTTCACCAGGCTGCGGTGTTTGATCTCCATTCGCAGCGACTGATCTTCCTGCTGCATCAGTTGTTGCCAAATAGCGAAGCTTGCTATTACGCCCACCAGCAAAACCACGATCCAGGCGTGATGCATCCACTTGATGGTTGCTGACGGTGTTGGCATTTCAATCATGCTGTTTGACAACCCAGGCCAATGGCAGCGAGCATCAGCTTTTCTTCCCCAAGCTGCGCACGCCACCCAGACGCCACAGTACCCAGGCGCCGGGCAGTGCTGACACGGCCAGCACAATCACCCACAGTGCGGCCATCGCCGCCGCCGCATCGGCATTGCCACCAAAATAGCTGGCCAACCCCACATAGCCTGCTTCCCGAATACCAAAGCCATTGAAAGAAATGGGTAAAATGGCTACCAGGGCAATCAGCCCCATGGTCATGGCATAGGCCGGCCAGCTCATTTCCAGGCCAACGGCCATGCCAAGGAATACATGTGCCTGAATGATCAGTAGCTGAAAAAGCAGGGAGATCGGCAGGCTGCGCCACCACTGGCGTTGAAAGCATGCTGTTTGCAATGGCAGTTGTTGCAAAAAAGGCAGATGGCGGGTGAGTTGCCGGTGCAACCAGGGGTAGGCCAGCATGGCAGCCCAGGTCAGCGCCATGCCGATCAGCCAGAACAACCACCAGTACAAGGGCCATGAAAACCACAGCATGCACAAGGTCAGCAATGTTACCAGCGCAATCAGGCCGTTGACGCGGTCAAGAATGACGCTGGCAGCCGCTTGCACGCCCAGTTTGGAGCGCGCCTCCCCTTTGGCCAGAAGAATGCCTCTAACAACATCACCGCCAATCGTCGAGGGCAGGAAAAGACTGGTGAACATGCCCAGAAAATAGAGCCGGATCTTGCGTCGGCGCGAAACAGCAATGCCAAGACCGTTGGCAATCCAGGCCCAGCGCAGGCCGCAAACCACATAACCGATGAGCAGGCAGGCGATCGCTGCCAGCAATAACAAGGGATTTAACTGTTGCAATCGCTGCCAGACCATGGCGATATCGACGATATTGAACAGCATCAGCAGCAAGCCCAGCGTCACCACAGTTTTGACGGCAGGATGGCTACACAGTGCCAGCAGACCTTGTATGGAAAAACGTGGTTTCATGGCGCGATATGACGACTGGCCTGACGCAGGACATCGTGGAACATGCGGGCCGTTAATCGTTTGGTTTGGGTGTTGTAGCGGGAGCAATGATAGGAATCATATAACTCACGGCCACCAGGCAGTCGGTGACAAGCTCCGTGGGCAAAAGGATAGCGGGAAAGCCTTAAGCCTTCGCTGCGCAAGATGGCATCATGGGCGATTTTGCCCAACGCCAGCAGCTTGCAATCTGCGGGCAGATTGCTGATTTCTTCGTGTAAAAAGGCGTTGCACTGCATGATTTCATCACGATTGGGCTTGTTTTGCGGTGGCAGGCATTTGACGGCATTGGTGATGCGCACGCCAAAGAGTTGCAATTCGTCATCCGCAGCAGTGGATTCAGGCATGGATGCAAGGCCAAGCTCATACAGGGTCTGGTAAAGTAAAACACCGGCATAATCACCGGTAAATGGCCGCCCGGTTCTGTTGGCGCCATGCATGCCAGGGGCAAGGCCAACGATCAACAGACCCGGCTGTGCATCGCCAAAGGCGGGCACAGGGGCGCAAAAATAATCAGCATGTTGTCGCTGAACATCCTGTAAAAACCGGAAAAGCCGGGGGCAGGCCCGGCAATAAGCATCAAATATGGGCATGGTGTGTATCGCTCGGTTTATGATAAAAATTCACCTTTTATAGCAAAAGACCTATGGTGTAAATAAACAAGTGGCAGCTTGGTGATGCAGCTCACAATTGCCGGACGAGAAGCAAGCGAAAGCTAATGGCATGCGGCAAAATAACCAAGCCGAAAGACTGGTTATTTTGCATATCATCCATTGAACTGCTAGCTTTCGCCTGTCACTCTCGCTTGCTGTTGCAGCAGGGTTGAACAAGGCTCGTTGGCCTTGCCTAACGAGTCGCGAACGCTAGTTACAAAGGATGAACGCATGAACATTGATCAGCACCTGAAAGTTGCACAGTGGCATATTGAGCAGGCTCGTCTGCATGCACTGAACAGTGATCACAGCTGCGGCTGCCCTGTGAATCCACACGACCAGAAGGCCATTGATGCCATCGAATCTGGCCATGTGGAAGAAGAAACCAGCTGCTCAGTCGATAACTAAACTTGGCAACACCCCGGGCCGCTGCCTGCCCGGGGTATTTTCTCAGGCAGCAAAGACCAGCAGCACAAACAGGGCGTAAAGCAGGCCATTGGCCAGCAGCATGGCGGCGCTCAATCGTCCCGTTTGATGGATCCACCACAGCCATGCCGCCCCCAGCCATGCCAGCAAGGCTGCTGAGAGAGCATGGACTTCAGAAAAGTGCCAGGGCATGATCATCATACCGATCGCTGGAATAACCGTCCCCTGAAACACCATGGCACCGGTAATATTGCCAAAGGCCAGCGTATCCTTGCCGCGACGAATCCAGAGGATCGAATTCACTTTTTCAGGCAGCTCGGTGGCAACAGGCACCACCAGCAGCGAAATCACCAGCGCTGAAACAGCCAGTACTGCCGCCCCTTCCTCAATACCATGCACAAACAATCTGGCACCCAGTACCAGCACCACCAGCCCCAGCAGTAACTGAAGCAGGGCAATCACCGGACGATCGCCAAAAAAGCGGGAAAAATACAGCGCTTCATCGGCTTCTGTGCCATGGCCTTCATTCACCAGCGTGCTGCTGGCGCGAATGGTGCGCATCAGGTAAAGAAAATATACGATCAACAACAGCAGTGCAATCAGTGTGCGCAGCGTCTCATACGTTGGTGGCAGCATGCCCGCCAGCACCACCAGTAAAAAACCGCCCGAAAAGGTCAGCAGGTCTCGTTTCACACCCCCCGGTTCGGGCGTAAATGAATACTGCCAGCCAAACTTCAGGCCCGCGGCAACGGCCATCAGACACAGGCTCAGCGTTCCCAGCATGAAAGGCGCACCGAGAATGGCGCCCATGCCGACCGCGTGATTCAATTCTGCGGCAGCACCGCCAGCGAGAATCGCGACCACAGGCACGATCGTTTCCGGCATGGCCGTGCCAACCGCCGCGAATACCGAGCCTGTTACGCCTTCGGAAACGCCCATGCGCTCCCCCAGATGCTCAAGGGCATTGGTGAACATTTGGGCCGCAACAAAGACGATGATCAAGGCCACCAGCAGGGTCAGGACAATACTCATGTATCTGTTCCCAGCACATCCTGAAGGGCTGCGAACAACAGGGGAATCAATAATTCCTCCGCTTCGGACAACAACAGGCCGCTGCCGCCATCAACGGTAAGTCGCTCAAGAATTTCGTCTGCCACTTGCCGATCTCCTCGCTGCGCGATCATGATAGCGGTCAGTTGTTCGGGTGCACGCACCAGTTGGCGGGCAACATCAAGCGCCTGCACCAACACACGCGGCAGCAACATGGAAGAAGCGACATTAAGAATAACGCCGGGATTACCGCGCCCCAGCAAGGCTGCCAGGATCTGGAAATCGCGCATGCCGGTCGCTCCCAGGGATTCGCCATGGGATTTGGGGTGAATGGCAAAGGCATCCATGCCAATAGCCGGGTGTACAGTCACAGGCACGCCCAATCTGCCAGCGGAAGCGACAAGGGAATACTGGCCATAGTCAGCGCCTGCATCAAGCAATGCCAATGCTGTTGCTTCGCCGATACCAATATTTTCACGGGCTCCCATATGGATGGCATGATTGATCAGTTCTCCGGCTTCTGCGGAGACGCCAAAGGCTCCGGCATCCCGTCCGGGTTGGCGCAATACCGTGTGACCGGAAAGTGCGACTTCCACATCCTGTAGCAAGGCATCACCAGTTAACGCCAGGGCCGTGATGCGCCGCTGTTCCATGGCCCGAATCAATAGTGGGCCAAGCCCGGTGCTGACCACCCGGCCACCGCAGGCGACAATAATAGCGCGCTTCTGACGTAAAGCATCGGCCATGGCGTCACGCGCCATGATCAGGCGTTTGGCCGCACCCGTGCCGGGAAGACTGCTAATAAATCCGGCAAAACTACTGTCCGCCGGGCATAGCGTGGCGAAATCCTCCTCGCTGGCGCTGACTTGACGCGCTTGCAGCGATGTGAGCTGCAAATTGCGAAATGATAATGGACGAATACTCATGGTGTTTCTCCGCAAAACATGGCGTGATCAACAAGATCACAGATAATATGCAGGCAGGTGATATGCATTTCCTGAATACGCGGTGTCGCCTGATGGGGGATGCATATAGCAACAGAGCTTGCCGGGTGCGTCAGCATGCTGCCGCCGCTGCCGCCACACATCGCGATACAAGGCATATTGGCCTGCTGGGCGGCTGTCATCGCGGCCAATACATTAGCCGAATTGCCACTGGTGGAAATAGCCAGTAGCACATCACCTGCACGTCCGAGTGCTTCAACCTGGCGAGCAAACACGTCGGCAAAATCAAAATCATTGGCGATGCTGGTGATCACCGAGGCATCATGCGTCAAGGCAATACCGGCAAGGCCGGGGCGGTTGATCTGAAAACGATTGACCAGTTCAGCAGCAAAATGCTGGGCATCGGCCGCCGAGCCACCATTGCCGCAGGCGAGAACCTTGCCGCCACGCTGCAGGCATTCGACCATCAGGGTACTGGCTGCCAGCAATGGCTCCGACAGTTCGTCGGCACAGCGCCGCCGTAATTCAACACCATCTATCATGGCCTGGTGAATGCGTTGTTTTATCATACTAATCCTTATACATGCGAGTTTTTAACATGAATCCACTGAGTTCATCAACAGGCACGGGCTTTCCCTTCAGATCGGTGAAATCCTCAGCCTTGACCTTAACCTTGAAGACTTCAATCGTCTCCTTGTCGCCATTTTCATGTTCAAAATGAATGTTGTAGCGGGCAATTTTATGGATGCGCGCAGTTCCCCGTGTAAAGCGCACGGCCTTGGCATGGGAGATGGGACGGTCATGGGCATCTTCCCACAAACCTTCCTTGAGTGTGTCGTTACCCACCAGTTCATAGGGGAACAGTAACACCTGAGTCAGATCCTTGTTTTCCAGTTTGGCGCGTTCTTCCGGGGAGAGTAATTGAATGCGATAGCGCTCGGGCACCTTGGTGATGGTATCGACGTAGTTGATCGTTCCCATATCATCAACATAGCGATACAACCCGCCGGCAGCAAGCGTGCCTGAACCGCACAGCAACATGATCATCAAAAGTATCAGGCGCATCATGACTTCCTCCTCCGTCGCATTTCATATGTGAGAATTACAAAGCATGCCGTCATGGATGTCAAACGCTGAAATTACACAGGGAAAACCGGTGGATAGAAACAACCTGGTGGCAAGGGTATTGCCATTTGATGCGCTCCCGATATGTTTGCAACGACCGCTATCGAGATGACATGTTTATTCGATGGCGCACACTCAGACTCTATTCATCCTTGTAAAGCTGCCTGCTCAGGCAGCAACTGAGGGAGGCTGGCGTGCATTCTCCCCTTGCAAGTTGGAGAAGGTCAATCACGGCATGGCATGAATCGGCGCAGTGCGCCGCTTTTGTTGTGTATGCCGACTGCCCCACGGAGGAAAAGCGTGAGCGATGCAATCAGCAAGGTCTTTGACCTGGTAAAAGAAAATGAATGTGAATTCGTGGATGTACGATTCACTGACACCAAGGGAAAGTGGCAGCATGTTACCTTCCCGATCAGCCAATTGAGCAAAGACTCATTTGAAGAGGGATTTGCGTTTGATGGCTCATCTGTCGCTGGATGGTGCGACATCAATAATTCTGATATGGCGATTATCCCTGATCCTGAAAGCGCCAATATTGATCCGTTTTTTGAAGCATCAACACTGGTGCTGGTCGGTCAGATCATCGACCCCATCACGGGTCAGGACTACAACCGTTGTCCTCGTCAGGTGGCGCAACGTGCGCTGAAGTATATTCGCAGCGCCGGTCTGGCCGATACGGCTTATTTCGGCCCGGAACTGGAATTCTTCGTCTTTGACAGCGTCACCCATT
>WFOJ01000085.1 GCA_015488125.1 Mariprofundaceae bacterium | reverse complement strand
TGGTGTTCCGCTGCCCGGATCAGGCCTTTTATCTGGGCGCCGTCAAAAGCTATCTGCGGCGGCGCGGTATTCAGCCCATCAGTCTGCAAACAGTGGTTGCCGCCTTGCGCTGCAACCAGCAAGGCTGCGCCCTGGAGCCTGCGCCACCGGGGGAGATTGCTGAAGATAATTTTATGCTGGTGGCCATCCACCTCTCGGCAACGCTGCTTGGCGATGTTGACGGACTGCTGAAGGATGTGCGCGCCCTGTTGCAGGCGGTTGCCATATCGGTGGCGGATTTTCTGCCCATGATGAAGCGCATGGCCGATCTTGCCAGGGCACTGGAGCAGCATAATCCGATTGAAAGCGAGTTGCTGCGCTGGATGCATGACGATCGCTATATCATCTATGGTATGCAGCAGGGGCGCTGGCGCAAGGGCTTGTTTCGCCGCCAGCGATTACTGGAGCATATTATTCCCGGCTTACGCCAGCAACTGGCGGCCTTGCCTGCGGCTGAAGAGATCGGCCTGAGCTGGCTGGCGCTATCATCGGCGCTGAACCATATTTACAGTCCTGCGCGCATGGAAGTCGTGCGCATTTGCTGGCCGGAGACTGACGGCGCCTTGCGGGAATGCCTGCTCATCGGCCATTTTTCACGCAGTGGCCGCTACACCAATGCCAGCGAGGTTCCCCGCCTGCGTGAAGAATGGCACGCCCTGCGCTATTCACGCATGTTGCGCTATTCCAGTTTTTACCGGCGTGAACTGCGGGCGATTTATGATCGCATGCCCAAGCCGGTATTGCTGGCTGTGCCCGGTGTGGACTGGGTGAAACCGCTGCGGGAAATCACCGACCTTGGCTCGCCGGTGCGTATGCATGTTACCCGTCTTGTACCCGAACAAGGGGATATTGCCTGGTTACTGATGACCATGATGAATGATCGCTTCGGCCCTAATATCATGGCCGATCTACGTCGCACGCTGGCTACCTTCAGGATTGTTTACCATGATCACGTTTCTGTTACGGTGGGTGAAAAACGTTGTCTGATTGCCGCTGTCCATGCGCCATCCGGCTGGCCGGATATGAACGTTTTGCGCACTGCCTTGCAAGGCTGTATTATTTTCTGGAAAGATCGGGCCAGAGCGCATCTGCTGCGTCACAGCCAGGGTATTGATGTGCCCACGGCACTGAAGGAACTGGAACAACTGCCGCGTTTGTATCAGGAACTGTATCCACCGGAACAATTCCTCGATGACCTAAAGGCCACGCGTCATATTCGCCATAGCCAGCGTCATCTGGTGCGCCTGCAATGTCATCAGCAACACGTCACCCTGCATGTCTATGCGCATCAGCGCATTGCCCTGGGGCATTTGATCAGCGAGGTGCAGGCCTTTGGCTTGCTGGCCGAGCAGGAATCGCTGGTGAATTTCGGTGCCAACGGCAGTGCCGTTTGCCTGATCAACCTGCATTGCCAGATGCCGGAAGCCATGCGTATGGAAGCCACGGCGCGTTTGCAGGAAGGGCTGGAATGCGTGCTGAATCAGGAGGCCGATGACGATCCGCTGAATGCGCTGATTGTGTCTGCCGGACTTGGTATTCGTGATGTTGCCGTGCTGATCACACTACGCAATCATCTGATTCAGCTCATGGCCGATGCCGCGCCTGGCCCGCTCTCTGACATGATGAATCATTACCCGAAGGTAACAGCCTGCCTGTACCGCCTGTTTGAAGCCATGCATCGTCCGGCCATGCCTGGCACAGCCTGCGCCCAGCGCAGCCTGCAGTTCACCGAAGCCATGCGTCAGGTGAGCAGCCTGACCCATGACCGCTGGTTTCGCGCCTTGCAGTCGCTGGTGCTGGCAACCCTGCGTACCAATGCCTATCGGCGGTCGATGACTTTTCCGCTGGCCATCAAGATTGATCCTTCGGCGATGGATTTTGTGCCGCGTCCGCGCCCCTACCGTGAGATTTTTGTTCACGGTATCGGCGTTGAAGGCGTCCATTTGCGCGCTGGAAAAATTGCCCGGGGTGGCATTCGCTACTCTAATCGAACGAATGATTATCGCACGGAAATCCTCGAATTGATGGCCACCCAAACGGTGAAGAACGGCCAGATTCTGCCAACAGGCGCCAAGGGTGGCTTTATCGTCCGGCAGCCCAGGCCAACGCCTGCCGTGGTGCTGCAACAATACCGCCTGTTTATCCGCGCCCTGCTTGAGCTGACGGATAATCTGGTCTCCCGGCAAGTGGTGCCGCCATCAGACATCAAGGTGGCAGTCACGGATCAGCAAGACCCTTATCTGGTGGTGGCTGCTGATAAAGGTACGGCTCGCTTTTCTGATGATGCCAATGCCGAAGCGCAGGATGCAGGTTTCTGGCTGGATGATGCCTTTGCCAGCGGTGGCAGCCATGGTTACGATCACAAGGCGTTTGGCATCACCGCACGCGGCGCCTGGGTATGCGTTTGTGCGCATTTTCGTCAGCTTGAACGCGATGCTGCCAACGATGCCATCAGTGTGGTGGGAATTGGAGATATGAGCGGCGATGTATTTGGCAACGGCATGCTGCTGAACCCTCATATGCGCCTGCTGGCGGCCTTTAACCATCGTCATATTTTTCTTGACCCCAACCCGGATACCGCTGCGGCTTTCGCCGAACGGCAACGCCTGTTCCGCGAGGTGAAGGGCTGGGATGCCTACAATCAGGAATTGATCAGTCATGGCGGCGGGGTGTTTGCACGCGACAGCAAGCAGATCGCGCTGTCTCAGGAAGCTCGCGCGGCTCTTGGCATTGAGGCGGAAGCGCTGTCCGGCGAGGCGCTGATCCGCGCCATTCTCAGAGCGCCGGTGGATTTATTGTATAACGGTGGTATTGGCACTTACGTCAAATCTTCGGAAGAGCAGCACCAGCAGGTGCGCGACCCGGCCAATAATGCGGTACGGGTGAATGCCAGCGAGCTGCGTTGCAGCGTTGTGGGGGAAGGCGGCAACCTTGGCTTCACCCAGCTTGCCCGGCTGGAATACGCGCAGCAGGGCGGACTGATTTATACGGATGCGATTGATAACGCAGCCGGCGTGAACATGTCGGATCACGAAGTTAACCTGAAGATTTTATTTTCAGCTACACCGGCAGCCAGCATTGGTCGCAAGCGACGCGATCGCCTGCTGTTGCGGGTGGCGGATCAGGTCGCCGAACAATGCCTGCAGGCCAATGCCCGGCAGGCAGCAGCGTTGGAACTGGCACGCTTTGATACGCAGCGTCACCTGCCGCGCTACACCCGCCTGCGCCAGACCCTGCTGGACGAAAAACGTCTTGATCTGCGCATTGACCCGAAGATGCACGATGATGAAAGCCTGCATCTGGCGCCACAGTTAGCGGTGTTGCTCGGGCATGAAAAAAACCGCCTGCATGATGCCTTTAATGAAAGTAACTACGCCGACTGGAGTTTGTTTGCGGATCGTCTGCTGCATGATTATTTTCCACCTGTGATTGTCCGCCGGCATGGTGAAGATATTCAGCTGCATCCGTTGCGCTCCAGCCTGACGCATACCTGCATGGCAAATCATGTGGTGGATTATTATGGCCTTGCCAGCGTTCATCATTTGCAATCCATGCTGGGCTGTTCGGCAGCAGAGGCATGTGAAGGCCTGCTGATCGGTGAGCATGTGTTGCACAGCGCGGTTGTGCTGCGGGCAATCGCCGAAAACAGTCACGCTCCGGCGCAGTTGCTGAATCAGTTACATCATGAAATCCAGGAGTATCACCTGCTGTTTGCCGAGGAGCTGTTGCGCCTGTGCGATGTACGGCAGCTGGATGCGGCATGGTTGCAGCGACAATACCGTGGCCTGCGAAGCTTTTGCCGCAGCGAGGCGGTGATGGGTGTTGGCGGCAATGAGAGCAGCCGCTTTCTTGGCTTGCTGCGTGATGCAACACGCGCCGGACTGGATCAGGAAACATCCGCCGGCCTGGCCATGCTGCCGGAAACGGCGCAAATGGCGCCGGCCATTTATTTGAGCGGCCAGACGCGGCAGCCATTAAAGCACTGCCTGCATGCGATGCAGGCAGTGCTGCATTTGCTGCCCTTTGCCGCCATCGAGAAGCCCATGCGCTCCGCTGAATGGGGCAGTGGTGATGCCCACAAGCTGCGCTGCGCATGGTTCCACCGACTGACCCTGCTAAAGGCTCGTGCCGGCAACTGTTTGTTGCGGCAGGGCAAAGGGGATTATCTGCGTATCGGCGAGCAACACTGGTCGCAGCATCGCCACTGGCAAAGCCTGCAACATTTTGCCCTTGAATCAGCGCAGCACGAAGAAGGGCGCATCGGCAACGAAGCCGAACGCACCCATCTTATGCTGATGCTGGCCCGACTGGAAACGTTGGTGGAGGAACAGGCGACAGCATGTTGTTGACCGGCTGTGGTGGATGACACGTCCTACAGGGCTTGCAAGGCCTAATGGCAGCAACCGCCTTCATCATGGTGCAGGTGGCCATGCGCCAGTTCTTCTTCGCTGGCATCACGCACAGAGATAACCTCAACTTCAAAGTTCAGTGTTTCGCCGGCCAGCGGGTGATTGGCATCAATCACCACCTGCTGATCATCAACGCCAACCACGGTAACCAGCTCCACGCCATGCGCCGCTTCGGCCTGAAAGCGCATGCCGACTTCAATATCGCCATCAAACTGGAACAGTTCACGTTTGACAGGCTGCACCAGCTCTGGCTGGCGTTCGCCATAGCCGTCTGCCGGGCTGATGGATACCGAGAACGCATCGCCAGCGCTGCGTCCTTCCAGTTCGCGCTCCAGACCTGCGATCAGGGCGCCGCAGCCATGCAGATAAGGCAGCGGCGCGCCGCCCTGCGAGGAATCAAGCACATGGCCTTCGCTATTGGTCAATGTATAATGAATTTCTACGGCCTTGTTGGCGGTAATGCTTTGAGACATAAATGCTCCTTAGGTATGCGATGCCGCCAATAACGCTGCCTGGTGGTGGCTGGTGAGCTTGCCAATCAGCTCATCCATGTCACCGGCCAGAATCTGTTCCAGCTTGTACAATGTCAGGTTGATGCGATGATCAGTGACACGCCCCTGCGGAAAGTTATAGGTACGGATACGCTCTGAACGGTCGCCGGAACCGACCATGCCCTTGCGCGCATCGGCTCGTTCCTGATGCAGCGCCTGTTGTTGCTGATCATACAAACGGCTTTGCAGCACTTTCATGGCTTGCGCCTTGTTTTTATGCTGACTGGCCTGATCCTGACAGGTGACGACCAGACCTGACGGAAGATGGGTGATACGCACGGCTGATTCGGTTTTGTTGACGTGCTGGCCACCTGCGCCTGAGGCGCGATAGACATCAATGCGCAAATCATCCGGGCGAATATCAATATCGACTTCTGCTGCCTCCGGCAGCACCGCGACCGTACAGGCAGAGGTGTGGATGCGTCCGCCTGATTCGGTTTCCGGCACACGTTGCACACGGTGAACACCGGATTCAAACTTGAAATGAGAAAATACATTACGGCCAGAAATCTGTGCAATCAGTTCTTTATAGCCGCCAATCCCCGTGCTATTGCTGGAGAGCACCTCCACCTGAAAACCCTGATTTTCGGCATAACGGCTGTACATGCGAAACAAATCAGCGGCAAACAATGCCGCTTCCTCGCCGCCGGTACCGGCCCGGATTTCGATAATGGCATTGCGATCGTCATTCGGGTCTTTGGGCAGCAGCAGTACATCCAGTTGCTCCTGACTCTGACGCAGTTGACGACGCAGATCAGCCAGCTCTTCTTCAGCCATTTGCCGCAGCTCGGCATCACAATCGGGATCATCCAGCATCTCCTGACTGTCTTGCTGCTGTTTCAGCAACGCTAGATGTCGGCGTACATGCGCTGCCACCGGTTCAATATCGGCAAATTCACGGGAAACTTCAGCATAACGCTTGCTGTTACTGGTAATATCCGGATCTGCCAGCAAGGCCATCAGTTCTTCGTGGCGGTGGACGATACGCTCAAGACGTTCGTTCATGACCCTGATCCTGTGCTTGCCGGGTGCTTTTGATCTCCACATCAAACAATTTTCTGGCCGCGCCCATGAGCAAATCGCCTTCAATATCATCAGGCAGGGTTTTCAGGGTGCGCAGCGTCGGATGCATGAAGCGTTTGCTCAGGGCTTTGCTAAAGCGCTCAACTGCCGCCATTTGCTCATCGTCAAAGTCTTTGAGGTAACGCCTGGCCTTGTTCAATTCATCCGTGCGCATCGCCTCAATCTGTTGCTGAATACTGCGAATCAGCGGCACAGATTCGAGCGATTTCAGCCAGCGGAGAAAATCTTTTTCTTCCTCTTTAAGCAGGGCGTAAGCACGCGCCGCTTCTTTTTCCCGATTTTCCTTATTGCCCTGAACCACTTGCTGTAAATCATCAATATCATATACATAGACGTTGTTGAGTTCGGCAATGCGCGGATCAATATCCCGGGGTACGGCAATATCGACAAGGAACATGGGGCGACCGGCGCGGCGATTCAGCGCTGCCTCCATCATCGTCGGCAATAGCACATAGGTGTTGGCGCCAGTACTGGAAATGACAATATCAGCAGCATCCAGATAATCCGGCAGTTGCTCCAGTGTCAGCGCGTGTCCATCGTAATTCATGGCCAGCTTGCGGGCACGCTCTAGCGTCCGGTTGGCAACCAGAATATCGGTGCAGCCCTGACTGCGCAAATGCGTCGCTGCCAGTTCGGCCATTTCACCGGCGCCGATCAACATCACCGTTTTGCCTGCCAGATCGCCAAAAATGCGTTTGGCCAGATCAACAGCACAGGAAGAAATATTCACCGTATTCTTGCCAATCCCTGTTTCGCTGCGGGCGCGCTTGGCAGCCGCAAACGTGTGCTGATACAAACGATGCAGAATATGACCGGCAGTGCCTGCGGCCAGCGCCCGGTCATACGATGTTTTGACCTGGCCTAAAATCTGCGGTTCGCCGAGCACCAGCGAGTCAAGACCGGAGGCCACCGCGAATAAATGGTGGACGGCATCATCGGTCAGGTAGGCATACAAATGCGGCATCACGGCATCCAGTTCCAGCCCGGCTGTTTCGGCAAACCAGGCATGCACAGAGGCAATGGCAGCGTCAGGATCATGGGTAACGACGGTCATTTCCACACGGTTGCAGGTGGAGAGCAACGCCGCCTCGCGAATCGCCGGATGAGCAACCCTGGCCTGCAAGATGGCGGGAATATCATGCTCCTGAACGGCCAGCCGCTCACGCAATTCGACCGGAGCTGTTTTGTGATTAAGACCGATGTGACAAATACGCATGCCCGGAAGCTACAGCCAGGGAAGGGGAAATGGCAAGTTCAGTGCAGGCGGAAAGCATCGGGAATATGTTCAAGCTGCATGGCTGGCCATGATGGCTGGCGGTCGGTGACAAGGACGACGTCAAAGCGACAACGGGCATCGCTATACTCGCGGTGCTGGCGAAGCCACAGGCTGGCAGCCTGGATCAGACGGCGGCGTTTATCCCGGTGTACCGCCAGCAAGGCATCGTTGCGTTTTTTGTAGTATTTGACTTCAATGAAGGCAAGCACTTCATTTTTGCTGGCGATAATATCAATTTCACCGCGACCAAGACGCACATTTTGCGCCAAAATATGGTAGCCACGCCGTTGCAAATAACGACGCGCGGCCTGTTCACCGCGCTGGCCCCGCTGCGTACTCATGAAGCTGCAAGCAGCACATCCACCTCGCGCACCAATGACCGTACCGATGCCAGTGAGGCTTGCAGCTTCGCCTGCTCTTCATCGCTTAAGTCAAGTTCGACAACGGCTTCCATGCCGCCGCCTCCCAATTTGCAGGGAACGCCCATAAAATAGCCGTCGATGCCATATTCCCCCTGCAGGCAGGCGGCACAGGGCATGATGTGGTTCTGATCCCTGATAATAGATTCGAGCATGGCCACAATAGCGGCTGCCGGCGCATAATAGGCCGAGCCTGTTTTTAACAGACGGACGATTTCCGCGCCGCCAGCCGCTGTACGCTGACAAATCGCCTCGATCGCTGCTTCATCCAGCATTTCGTGCAGCGGTACCCCGGCGACAGTGGCATAACGTGTCAATGGCACCATGGTATCACCATGGCCACCAAGAACAAAGGCGGAAACGTCGCGGATGGAAACATCCAGCGCCTCGGCAATAAAGCTGCGCATGCGGGCAGCATCCAGCACCCCGGCCATGCCCATGATACGCGAACGCGGAAAGCCGGATACCTTGCTGGCCGTATAAACCATGGCGTCCAGTGGATTGGTAACCACGATCAGAATACAATCCGGCGAATGCCTGACGATGTTTTCCGTCACCTGCTGGACAATGCCAACATTGCTGCGTAACAAATCATCACGACTCATGCCCGGTTTGCGTGCCAGCCCGGCGGTGATCACCACCACATCTGAAGCAGCCGTATCGGCATAGTTCTGCGTGCCTGTGATATGTACATCATACCCCTGAATTGGCGAAGCCTCATACATATCCAGTGCCTTGCCTTGTGGTACACCGTCGATGACATCCAGCAGCACAATATCCGCCAATTCTTTTTGTGCTGCCAGAAACGCGGCCGTCGCGCCAACATTGCCAGAGCCGACAATGGTGACTTTTTTTCTCGGAAAATAGCGGTTATCACCGCGAACCATGCCAGACCAGCGCATACGTCTTCTCCTTGTTACTAACAGCTATGCAAATCCTGCCCCAGCATCTCCGGGGTCACCAGGGCGAT
>WFOJ01000084.1 GCA_015488125.1 Mariprofundaceae bacterium | reverse complement strand
GGATTTACCCTGCATGCGTTGCCAGCGAATCAGCATATCCTGAATGGTAAAGGTGAAGGCATGGCCCATATGCAGACTGCCGGTAACATTGGGTGGTGGAATGACAATACAATAGGCCTCATCATCGACGTTGGCCGGGCGAAAGGCATCCGAGTTCAGCCAGCTTTCATTGATCAGGGACTCAATGCTCCCTGGTTCGTAAGCTTTATCCAGTTCGTTCATGATACTCCTGTTAACAGGGCAGGGGAATATTTGTAGTTCAGACGGGTGGCGAAGCGCGTGTTGATCAGTGACTTAACGGTTCATCCACAGGAGGTTTTTTAGTCAAGGCCATCACCCGTTGTTGCAGCGCCTCATCAATCCAGTCGGTAAGAACTTCATCAAGCCGCGCATTCACATCGGCATAGACCTGTGCCACCAATCGTTCTGCTTCTTCATCGTCAAGCGATATGTGCTCCAGGGAAATGAGTTGCGAGACATGGTCATTTTGATCTGTCCGCATTTTTGCAGTCAGTACAATACGCGGGATTTCACCATTGGCTGAAGAATCGCGTTTTTCAGCTTGTTGCTGACGTTCATTTTTACGCAACATCTGATCAAGCCGATCGAATATCTGATCTGAATCCATTTCCTGTTTCATCAGCGCAATAGTAATTAGAAGTCAGCGTTTGACCAGTATTATTCGGAATACTGGTATGAAAGGTTCTGTTCGTTATCCACGAACGAAAAACACTGAATAAATAACATTACCATGGTATTAACCGTTATCATCGTCTTTGTTAGTAACTGAGTAACTATTCAAGTTATTGTTTATAATGATTTATAAGCTCGTTTTTCAACTGGTGAAAGATGTATAACCGGTGCATGGACTGGGGATAACCAACTGTCGATATGATTGTTGAACAGCGATTATCCATTACTCCATGATTATCCCCATGGTATGCACCATGTTTTCACCTTGTTGTTCATAGTTGCTTGTATGCCTTAGTTACAAAACACGTCGGGACAAACAGGTCGGAAGACAAAACGCTACTTCCAATACCATGTAACACTAAAACAATATTCGTCATCATAGATGCGATTAACAAGTTAGTAACATTATAACCTACTGAGTTAACAGTATATTTATGATGATTTTCGTGGTATTGCCAGGTTGAAATACTGTGAGTTACTTGTGGATAAGAAACTGCTTTCGAAGAGCTTTGTCAAGCACTAAGGTTCTCCCTGTATTACTCTCAGGTTTTACTTGATTATCCCCAGCTTTTTCCACATAAAGGCAGATATGGCCAAGGGGGGATTTGCAGGTGATGTTAACGGGGCTTGCCTTTTGAAAATCACCATGCAGAGTTGCTGGCTATCGTAAAGATTAAGAACCCGTGAAAATAGCTATAGGCGATTTTCATCCTTCACCTGTAGCGGGTTCTGGATTGACCAAAAAGGGGAGGCGTTCAATGCTCGGAGAATTCATCGAAGCATCCATCAATTTCCAGAATGATACCATCTGGACGATGTATTTGGTAATTGCAGCTTGTGTGTTTGGCATTGCATTTCTGATGTTCTGGAATGCTAGTCGCAACGACAAGAAGTAAGTCGTCACACACTGTTTTGATATTCGCAAGAAAACTACGGAGGGATCATATGAAATATATACTGGGCGCATTGTGCGCATGTGCCATGGCCACCGTTTATCCGGCTCTTGCCACGGCTGGCACTCACGAAGAGCTGGGAAATGCTGATAGCGGTCGCGTTATTTACCAGAATGGTAAGGGCGACGATGTTCCTGCCTGCCAAAGCTGCCATGGCGCAGATGGTCTGGGCAGTGATGATATGGGAACACCGCGACTGGCCTACCAGGTGGATACCTACATTCTGAAGCAGCTGAAAGATTTCGCTGCAGGCAAGCGTATTGACAACACCATGTCCGCCATGAACGATATTGCCAAGGCCTTGACGGAGCAGGATAAAAAAGATCTTGCCGCTTATGTCCACACCCTGAAGACACCATTTATGGGTTCTGATCTGGATACCCTGCGTGAGAATGATGTGAAAGTCGGTGTACCTTACAAGGGTGCCGAAATCGCCAAGTTTGGCTTGCCTGACCACGGTGTTCCTGCCTGCAAGAGTTGCCATGGTTTCAATGGCCGCAGTGCAGGTCGTATGTATCCGGCTATCGGCGGTCAGCGTTATGCTTATCTGAAGCATGAACTGGAAGCGTTCCGCCTGGGTGCTACCACGCCATCCAGCGAGGATGAGGCAGCTCGTGATAACGATTATGCGGCGCAGATGCGTAATGTTGCCAAACATCTGACGGATGAAGACATTGAAAATGTTGCCGCGTTTCTGACAGGAGCCAAGCCGGTTGTACCGGGTAATCCTCGCGCGCCGGTGCATATGTAAACAAGCCTCTGGGCACACCTGGAAAGGCGGGGCAGTGATGCGCCGCCTTTCTTCTTTTGGGAGGGGATGAATCGTGATTGACGCTTTTTTTGGCGAATTGAATGGCTATCTGGCCAGTGTGCTGTTTTATGACATCATGCCTGGCGATGCGGCCATGCCATTTATCGTCGGCTGGCTGATCATTGGCGCGGTTTATCTGACCGTGCGCTTTGGTTTTATCAATGTGCGCATGATGCGGCACGCCTTTGATGTGATTCGCGGCAAGTATCAATCGGCTGATGATCGCGGTGAAGTATCGCCTTTTCAGGCATTGACCACAG
>WFOJ01000083.1 GCA_015488125.1 Mariprofundaceae bacterium | reverse complement strand
TGGCGGTAATAATCTGCTTCCTTGGGCGTATCAATGCGCAGCAAAGCTTCAAAGCTCGTTGTGCGGCCATCAGCGGCAACCGCTGTTACGGTCACCGGCCCCCTGTTTTGCAGGTCGAGGTTGTCGATGCTGTACAACTCCGTGCCATCCAGGCCCAGCGTTGCCGGTGTTTCGCCATCGCGGAACTGCAGGGGCAAAATACCCATGCCGACAAGGTTGGAGCGATGGATGCGTTCATAGGATTTAGCGATCACTGCTTTTACGCCGAGCAAACACGGGCCTTTGGCTGCCCAGTCACGCGACGAACCGGAACCATATTCCTTACCTGCCAGCACAATGCTGGCTGTTCCTGCCTGACGATAGCGCATGGCCGCTTCGTAAATGCTGACCAGTTCGCCTGTTTCGTGATGGATGGTCACACCACCTTCCGTACCCGGTGCCAGGCGGTTGCGCAGACGGATATTGGCGAAGGTGCCGCGCATCATGACTTCATGGTTGCCGCGACGTGATCCATAGGAGTTAAAATCCTTTTCATCCACGCCATGTTCACGCAAATAGGCACCGGCAGGCGAGTCCGCCTTGATGGCACCGGCTGGCGAGATATGGTCGGTGGTCACCGAATCCCCCAGCATGGCCAGTACACGCGCATGGCGAATGGGCTGCACTGCCTCAGGTGTTGCTGGCATGCCGACAAAATACGGCGGGTTCTGAATATACGTTGAGGCATCGGCCCAGGCAAAGCGCGCCCCTTGCGGCGCTGCCAGCTGTTGCCAGCGTGCATCGCCATCGAAAATGCCATCATAAGCATGGGTAAAGCCTTGACGGGTGACGCAGGCCTGCACCGTTTCCGCAATTTCTGCCTGTGTCGGCCAAATGTCACGCAAATACACCGGCCCGTCGCGACCTTCCGCAATGGGCTGCTCGTAAAGGTCGATGTTCATCGTACCAGCCAGCGCATAGGCAACAACCAGCGGTGGACTGGCAAGGTAATTCATGCGCACTTCGGCATGCACGCGGCCTTCAAAGTTGCGGTTGCCGGAAAGTACGGCGCAAACAGCCAGGTCACCGTCGGCAATCGCTGCCGATACATCAGGATCCAGCGGCCCGGAATTGCCAATGCAGGTGGTGCAGCCGTAACCGACGACGTGAAAACCCAGTGATTCCAGCGCTGGCATCAGTCCGGCGCGATCAAGATATTCCGTAACGGCTTTGGAGCCGGGGCCGAGCGAGGTTTTTACCCAGGGTTTGGGTTTCAGACCCAGTGCAGCAGCTTTTTTCGCCACCAGACCGGCAGCAACCAGTACAGATGGATTGGAGGTGTTGGTGCAGGAGGTAATGGCAGCGATGACCACGGCACCATCGTCGAGGCGCACCCGTTCGCCTTTGATGGTGCAATCAACGGCGTGGCTGTTCAATGCCGCTTCTTCCTTGAGCTGGCCTAGCGCCCTGGTAAAAGAAGCACGGGACTGACGCAGGCTGATGCGATCCTGTGGCCGTTTTGGCCCGGCCAGCGAGGCCTCAACGGTGGACATATCCAGCGATAGCTGTTCGCTGTATTGCGCTGCTGTCTGTCCTTTTTCGCGGAACATGCCCTGCGCTTTGGCATAGGCTTCCACCAGCGGCACATCGGCATCGCGGCCTGTCAGGCGCAGGTAATCCAATGTTTCGTTGTCAATCGGGAAAATGCCGCAGGTGGCCCCATATTCAGGCGCCATATTGGCAATGGTCGCCCGGTCAGCCAGTGGCAGGTGATCCAGTCCGTCACCATGGAATTCGACAAATTTGCCGACCACGCCATGGGCACGCAGCATTTCCACAATCGTCAGCACCAGATCGGTGGCCGTGACACCTTCGGCAAGCTTGCCCGTCAGCTCAAAACCGACCACACGCGGCACCAGCATGGAAATGGGTTGCCCCAGCATGGCTGCTTCCGCTTCAATACCACCCACACCCCAGCCCAGCACGCCAAGTCCGTTCACCATGGTGGTGTGGGAATCCGTACCCACCAGCGTATCCGGGTAGGCCACATTATTCGCGTCCACGAATACCGTGCGCGCCAGGTATTCCAGATTGACCTGATGCACAATGCCGGTATCCGGGGGCACAACCTTGAAATTATCAAACGCGCCCTGGCCCCATTTGAGGAAGCTGTAGCGCTCCTGATTGCGGCTGAATTCCAGTTCGGCATTGCGCGCAAAAGCATCCTCACTGCCTGCCACATCAACCTGTACCGAGTGATCAATCACCAGTTCCGCCGGTACCAGCGGGTTAATACGATCTGCATCACCGCCCAGCGCCACCACGGCATCGCGCATGGCAGCAAGGTCAACCACGGCCGGCACACCGGTGAAATCCTGCATCAGCACGCGCGCTGGCATGTAGGCGATTTCCTTCTCCGGCACGGCGGCTGGATCCCAGTTGGCCACGGCGCGAACGTCGTCAGCGGTAACAACCTCGCCATCTTCGCGGCGCAGCAGGTTTTCCAGCAGAATTTTCATCGAGAATGGCAGACGGGAAACATCGCCAACGGCATCAAGACGGTAATAGGTGACGGTGCGCTCGCCAGCCTTCAGGCTGCGACGGGCATCAAAACTGTTGCTCAAGGTTCAACTCCTGGCGGGGAAATTCAGCCGCACCCTACACAGCAAATTCCGGTTGGTCACCTGACTTCAGGGGCACTTGCCCAGCGATGGTGATGATGTATCCCCTTCCGTTACAGGACGCAAGCGATAGCCTTGGCTGCAATGAATACCTCTATTGAACATATTCCCGTTCGGGTGGAAGCATCGCCGCAGGCGAAAAACCTTCACCGCTATCGCCGACTCAGCCAGTATCTTGTTTTATTGTTATTGATCGTTATTCCCGTCAGCGGCCTGTTTCGCATTGATCCGGAAATGGGTGCTTTTGTCATGTTGGACTATCAGATCTGGTTTTCTGATATTCTGATTGTCATGGGCTTCTGGATGTTTGCTGTCAGTCTGCTGGTCGTCTTTTATTCCCTTGCCGGATCGGTGTTTTGTGGCTGGATGTGCCCGCAAAACACCGTTTCCGAGTGGGCCAATGCGATCACAGCGCGCCTGCTTGGACGGCGAGCCAGCAGTGCCGATTTCAGTGGCGAGCAACTGAAAATTGCCGCGCGACGCGGCGGCGCGCTGAATCTCGGTCTGCTGTTTGTCGCCCTGCTGGCCGCATCGCTGGTTTATGCACTGATTCCCTTGCTTTATTTTTATCCGCCATCGGCCATCTGGGCTTTTGTGACCTTTCAGCAGGATGCACGGCTGGCACCTTCCCTGCACTGGATTTATTTTGTTTGCGTTGCCATTATGTTTCTGGATATCGCCATTATTCGCCACCTGCTGTGCAAATTCATGTGCATTTACCGCGTTTGGCAACATTCCTTCAAGACCAAAGATACCCTGAAGGTTGTTTATGACGATACGCGCAGCAAGGATTGCAGCCACTGCCATTATTGTGTTGATGCCTGTTTTCTCGATATTGATCCGCGCAAGACGGAGGTGTTTGACAGTTGCGTGAACTGTGGTGAGTGCATTGTGGCCTGCGATACCCTGCATGCCAAAAGCAGGAAACTACAGGGACCTGGGTTGTTGCGCTTTGCCGTTGGCGAGGCGTCGCGGCGAGCTGAGGATTCGGTGCTGGGCAGCATTATTTACCGGGCGCGCTTTTCGTTGACAGCGACGGTGTTAAGCGCCGTGCTGTTTACCCTTGGCGTGGTGAATTATCAGCCACATGATTTCACCGTGTATCGCAACGAGCGTGTCAACAGCACGAATGATTTTCGCATCAATCTGGCGCATAAACGTTATCAGCCAGTCCGCTTCAGGATCAGCCTGGAAGGCTTGCCCGCTGACGGCTTTGTGCTGGAACGTCAGCGGGTGGACTTTAGCAGTGTTGGTCGTAAGGATGTCCGTCTGCATATCAAACCGGGGCTGCCACGTGGCGTGCATCGTTTTCGCGTTACCGTGACGGCTTCGGATGGCTGGAAAAAAAGCTTTCCCGTGCAATACTACAGCGACGGAAGGAGCGAGTGATGAGTGAACACAAAGAGAGTCGGCCCGGCCCGGTTAACAAGGAATGGGGCAGCTTACCCGAGGATCATTTTGGCTATGCCTCCGAGAAAGAACGCCTCGATAAACGCGGCATGGAAGACTGGGAGCTGGTGGAAAAAATCCCTGAATCGCAGAACCACATGCCCAAATGGTTTATTGTAGTGGTACTGATGGTGCTGCTGATGGCTTTTGGTCTGACGTTGCCCTTCTGGGGCGATCGCCCCGAAGCGCCGCGTCCATGGTTTACCTGGGGGCATGTAGCGGCTGTCGTCTATTTCGGTATTGCGGCGGTGTTCATCAACTTCATGGTTAATCTCTATGGTTCCAAACATGGCGGTCGTCTGGATTCTGACCCGGAAAAGGATGACAAGGACGAACTGGATGAGGCTGGTTTCCCCAAATGAAGCGTTACATACTGGCTTTTCCTTTACTGTTGGCAGCCTGTAATACACAGCAGGCGGGGGTGCAACATCAATATCCGGATATGGACAGTGCTGAGTTCAATACCTTTGCCCATCATTGTTCTGTTTGTCACGCCCCGCCGCAGCCTGGCAAACATACGGCAAAGCAATGGCAGCAGGTGGTCGAGCGCATGAACACGCACCGCTTGCAGCGCGGTTTACCTGCGATCAAGGCGGATGAGCGAGCCGTGGTATTGCATTATTTGCAAACGCATGCAAGGCCGGCCACATGAAGTGGCTCTGTTGTTTATTGCCCTTGCTCCTGCTTTCCTGCGCCGATGAGCAAGCCTGGTCACCGCCTGCGCAGGCATGGCAGGATATGCACATCCGGGTGGAATCCCGGCCCGTGGTGCCTCGCCGGGGAAGCAATGAGTTTCTGGTGATTGCCAGTCATCAGCAGCGCGGTTTTATTAACGATTTACTGGTGCATGTACGCTCGGATCACAGCGACTGGAAACAGGCGATTCCCGACGGCGCGCTTGGCGTATTTCGCCGTGCCCTGCCAGTGGCTGACCCGGCGACAGATCATCTGCATGTGCGCCTGCAACGCAAGGATAAGGAAGGGGAGCTGATTTTCTCGTTGGCGATGCAGCCGAAACCATGACCATGCGTTTGATTGCTTTTATGTTGCTGCTCTCTTTTTCTACCGGGGGGGCACAAGCAGCCGATGCGCAGCGCGGTGCACTGGTAGCCCAGGCGCGTTGCGCCACCTGCCACTACCTCGATCGTACCACCCGACTGATCGGGCCGGGCCTGCTGGGCGTATTCAATCGCGCTCCCAGTATCAGCGGTGTTCCTTTTGCCCGCTGGGATGCAGCCGCGCTGAACCGCTGGCTCAGCGGCCCGCGTCAGGTTAAACCGAATACCAAAATGATGATTCCGCCTATCAGGCTGCGTGATCGCCAGGATGTGATTGCCTGGTTAGCGCAGCAAACGGCGAAACATGCGGGAGCCTCCTGATGCCCACGATCACCCGTCCTGGCCTGTTGTTCATGGATATGGATTCAACGCTGATTCAGTGTGAATGCATTGATGAAATCGCCGATTTCATGAACCTGAAAGAGGCCATCAGCGCCATCACCGAACAGGCCATGCGGGGTGAACTGGATTTTGCCACCTCATTGCGCCAGCGCGTGGGTTTACTCAAGGGACTGAGCGCCCGTGTGCTGGAAACGGTTTATGATGAGCGTATTCGTCTGACCGAAGGCGCGGAAACGCTGATCCATACCTTGCACCATGCAGGCTGGAAAGTCGGCCTGGTGTCCGGCGGCTTTGATTTTTTCACCAGCCGCCTGCAACAACGCCTGCAACTCGATTTTGTTCGCGCCAATCGCCTGGAGATCATTGACGGCGTACTCACCGGCAACATCGACGGCGATATTGTCGATGCCGCATGCAAGCGCGATTGCCTGCTGGCGCAGGCGAAACGCTGGGGTATTCCCATGGCGCAGACCGTTGCTGTCGGCGATGGCGCCAATGATTTACCCATGCTACAGGCAGCAGGTCTCGGCGTGGCCTTTCACGCCAAACCGGCCGTTCGCGCCCAGGCCGATTATGCCATCAATGAAGGCGGATTGGATCAGCTTCTGCCATTGCTCCGGCAAACTGCCCGGACATGAAAAAGCGCCTGAACGCTGCCCTGTATTCACAATACACCACTGGCTGCATTGATGGGCGGATAGCTGCGGGCAAACAAACCTTCTTTGGGAAAGTGATGGCTACCCTCGGTGTTTGCGTGATAATTCTACAGATCATGCATGGTCCTGAAACCAGGAGAGGCGGAGTTTGGTTGAGTATCTGAATCAAGGCCACGTTCCGTCAAGTGGTATGTGAAGGTTGTGCGCCATTCTTCCGCATTGTTCCATCATGCGGCTTTTACCATTTCAGTCTGATGCGTATTTGAGGTTATTGGCACATACGCCTTGTCATTGCATTGATGCTTTCCCGGCGTATGCAGCATCGGGATCGAACCATCCATTCTTCGTTCTGCTCAATGAGCATGAGCGCTCACGAGGTGAAAAATGGCTTTCCAGTTCGGGAAAAGCCAGAATTCGGGAGCAGAAGTTGCAGACGAATTTTTAACTCGTTTCATCCATACCCCGATATTGCAGGGCTTCGGCAATATGTTGATGATGGACGGCTTCATCAGCAAGATCCGCAATGGTCAACGCCAGTTTGAGAATGCGGTGATAGCTACGTGCCGAAAGGGCAAAATGCTTCATGGCCTGTTCGAGTAATTGCAGTCCCTTGCCATCGGGGCGGCCATATTGTTCCAGCGCTGAAGGGGTGAGGCTGGCATTGCTGCATCCCTGGCGCTCATGCTGACGCATGCGGCATGCCTGCACCCTGCTGGCAATAGTGGCCGATGGCTCACCTGGCTGCATGTTCAGCAGCGCTTCACGTTCAACGGGCGGCACGCTGATACGCAGATCAAAACGATCCAGCAAGGGGCCGGAAATACGCCCCTTATAACGACGAATCTGGACATCAGAGCAACGGCATGGTCGGGAAGGATGGCCAAGGTAACCGCAAGGGCAGGGATTCATGGCTGCAATCAGCTGAAAACGGGCGGGAAACACCAGTGTATCGGCTGCTCTGGCAATACAGACTTGCGCTGTTTCCAGCGGTTGTCGCAATACCTCCAGCACCTGTCGCTTGTATTCAGGCAATTCATCGAGAAACAGCACACCACAATGGGCTTTGCTGACTTCACCCGGCCGGGGAATACTGCCACCACCGATCAATGCTACATCAGAAGCGGAATGATGGGGCGCTCTGAACGGCGGCGTTTTCATCATGGCTGGACGAGGCTCACCAGCAACGCTGTAAATACGCGCCACAGCCAGTCGGTCTTCTTCACTCAGGGGTGGCAGAATACCGGGTAAACGCGCTGCCAGCATGCTTTTGCCCACGCCCGGCGGGCCGCTCATCAGCAGATGATGACCACCGGCAGCGGCGATTTCCAGCGCCCGGCGCGCCAGTTGCTGACCGCGAATATCGCTCATATCGGGGATGCTGCCGTGCCTGTCGTCGGCTTGCGCCATCGGCTGATGTACCGGCAGCGGTTGACTGCCATCCAGATGCTGGCTGACGGCAAGCAAATGCGTAGCCGGATGCACGGTAATACCTTCGACCTGCGCTGCCTCGTCGGCGTTATCCTGTGGTACAATGACTGATAAAAAGCCGTGATCTCTGGCAAACTGCACCAATGGCAGCATGCCGCGCACGGGATTCAGCCGACCATCCAGCGCCAGCTCCCCCAGCAGAAAAGGCAGTGCCCGCTGCGGGCTACGCAATTGTTCGGATGCCAGCAGAATGCCGATGGCCACCGGCAGGTCGTAATAACCGCCTTCCTTGCGAATATCTGCCGGTGCCAGATTCACGGTGATATAGTTCAGCGGGAACTCGTAACCGGAATTGAGCAAGGCCGCACGCACGCGATCGCGTGACTCGCGCACCGCTGCATCCGGCAGTCCCACCATGCTCCAGCCTGGCAAACCGCGCGAAAGATCCACCTCCAGCGCTACCTTCTGCGCCTCGAGACCACGCAGCGCGGCTGACATCAGGCGTACAGAGGCCATTAGTTGCCGGTGTCTTGTTCCTGTTGTTTCAGTTGTGCTTCCAGCGCTGTCACACGAGCCTCCAGCGCATCGATCTGACTGCGCGCTTTTTGCAGCATGGCTTCCTGTACTTCCATGCGCTCGCTGGTGACCACATCGAAACTGCCCAGGGCGCTTTCAACAATCGTTCGCACCTGCTGTTCTGCCTCATGCTTCACACCACCTAGCAGCCGCAGACCCTGCGTGATTTTTTCAGCAATATCATCCAATGCCTTGTTATTTGCCATGTTCTCTACTCCGTGTTGTTCCGTGCCTGAGTCGTTGTGTTTAATGGATCGTCAGACGAAGAAATCTTCGTTTACCAAGCTTGACCAGCGTGGTGGTGCCTGCCGCCAGATGCAGGTCTTTATCATGCACCCGCTCACCGTCGAGCGACAGCGCGCCCTGACGAATCAATCGAATAGCCTCGCCATTGCTGGCCACAAGCCCGCCCTGCCGCAAGGCCTGTGCAATCCATACGCCTTGATCATGTTCAGCGTTTATGCTCAGCTCGGGTACGTCATCTGGCACTTCCCTGCGTGCAAACTGTTTTTCAAAGCCTGCTCTGGCAGTCTGAGCTTCAGCTTCACCATGGAAGCGGGCAACAATTCGGGTTGCCAATTGCTTCTTGGCCTCCATTGGATGCATGGCCCGCACTTCTGTCAGATCAGCATCCGTCAGCAATTCATAATAATCAAGCATCAAGGTATCGGAAATACTCATTAGCTTGCCAAACTGCTCGCTGGCCGGTTCTTCAATGCCGACATAATTACCCAGGGATTTGGACATCTTCTGCACGCCATCAAGGCCAACCAGCAGCGGCATGGTCATCACCAGTTGCGGTGTTTGGCCCCAGGCTTCCTGCAATTGTCGGCCCATCAGCAGATTAAAGGTTTGATCGTTGCCGCCCAGTTCAATATCTGCCTGAAGGGCCACCGAGTCATAGCCTTGAACCAGTGGATAAAGAAATTCATGCACGGCAATGGGCTGGCCATTACGATAACGTTTTTCGAAATCGTCACGCTCCAGCATACGGGCTACCGTGGTTTTCCCTGCCAGTTGAATCATATCGGCCGCGCTCATATTGCTCAGCCATTCGGAATTAAAACGCACCTGGGTGCGGCTTTCATCCAGCACCCGAAAAACCTGACGACGATAGGTTTCGGCATTACGTAACACATCTTCACGTGCCAGCGGCGGGCGCGTCTCGTTTTTACCCGTGGGATCGCCGATCATCCCCGTGAAATCGCCGATCAGAAAAATCACTTCATGGCCACATTGCTGAAATTGCCGCAGTTTTTCCAGCAACACTGTGTGGCCCAGATGCAAATCCGGGGCAGTCGGGTCAAAGCCTGCCTTGATGCGCAGCGGGCGCTGCTCTCTTGCGGCCTGTTGCAGACGCGCCTCCAGGCCGCCTTTGGGTAAAATGTCGCAGCAACCACGCGACAATAATGCCAGTTGTTGGCGAATATCCATTTCATCTCCGTTGGTTCGTAAGGGTTCGATCAATGTTACAGGTCTCAAGGTTCAGCAGGCTTCATCCAGAAACAGGGCCAGCTTCTCCCGATCCAGGCGATAGCGCTGACGAGACTCCTGCTCCAACAAACCCAATACCTGTAATTTGCGCAAACTGCGGCTGACTGTTTCCCGCTGGCAACTTAGCAAATGCGCCATCTGCTCCCGGCTGGGAAGCTCCACAACGATGCTTCCTTCCGTATCCTCCTTCCATTGCGGCAGGGATAACAGGTAACGGCAAATCCGCATAGCCACACTGGGTTGCCCCAGGCGACATACCACATCGTGCGTGCGCAAATAACGGGAGAGAAACAGGCTGGCAAGCCGTTCGCGAAAATCTTCGCGTTGATAGCTTTGCCAGAACACCGCCGGACGAACCGATAAAAGCCTGCTGTTTTCCGCTGCAATAATCGTGGCCGTGCGCTCCTGAAGAAACAGCGACAACTCCCCCACCAGTTCCCCGGCATGCAAGGTATAAAGCAGGGTTTCATTGCCGCCAGCCATCAATAGCCGTACATCCACTGCGCCATCGAGGATCAGAAAACAGTTGCCTACACCATTTTCCCGCTCAAACAGCACACATTCGCCCTTCTGGACGCGAACGCACTGACCTTCTTTGAAATCCGCTTCTGCAAACAGCGGTTCAGGAAGCTGTACCGGCTGCGCCATCCGTTTCCTCTCTTTCAGTGCCACGTGCCAGCGGTTCTATCGGCTTTTTGCTGCCACCCATGCAGTGCGACAATCCACAACTCATTCATCGGGCAGTTGCTTGAGCCATTCTTCCAGAAAATGAATATTGAATTCACCGCGTTGAAAATCCGGATTGGCCAGCAGGCGTTTGTGTAATTCCTGATTGCTGGTCACACCAATCACGGCCAGCTCATCAATAGCACGCTGCATGCGGCGAATGCATTTTTCCCGGGTGCGCGCATGGGTGATGATTTTGGCGATCATGGAATCATAATACGGTGGAATGCTGTAGCCGGAGTAAAGGGCTGAATCAACGCGAACGCTGCGGCCACCTGGCGCATGGTACAGTTCTACCTTGCCGGGTGATGGCGTGAATTTGAATGGATGCTCTGCATTGATGCGACATTCAATGGCATGCCCTTTGCGTTTGATCTGTTGCTGACTAAAGGCCAGTGGTTCACCGGCAGCAACGCGCAATTGCCATTCGATCAGATCAATGCCGGTGATCCATTCAGAGACCGGATGCTCTACCTGGATGCGGGTATTCATTTCGATGAAATAAAAGCTTTTGTCAGCGTTCATCAAAAACTCGATGGTACCAGCACCGACATAATCGACCGATTTGGCAGCAGCAACGCCGGCAGCGCAGATTTTTTGCCGCGTTTCATCGTCAACAAAACAGCTTGGCGCCTCTTCCAGAACTTTCTGATTATTGCGCTGAATCGAGCATTCTCGCTCAAACAGGTGCACCACGTTGCCATGGCTGTCACCCAGCACCTGAACCTCGATATGACGCGGTTGCTCCAGGAACTTTTCCACATACACCGTGTCATCGCCAAAGGCAGCCTTGGCCTCGGACTGGCACATGGAAAAAGCAGCAGCCAGCGCAGGTTCATGATGAACGATTTTCATACCCCTGCCACCGCCACCTGCCGATGCCTTGATGATGACCGGATAGCCAGCTTCGCGGGCAATGCGTTTGGCTTCTTCAGGGCTTTCCACTGCGCCATCAGAACCTGGCACCAGCGGCACACCGGCCTGCTGCATCCGTTGCTTGGCAGAGACCTTATCACCCATGATGCGCATGGATTCCGGTGAAGGGCCAACCCATGTGTAACCGGATTCCATCACAATTTCGGCAAAGGCGGCATTCTCGGCCAGAAAGCCGTAACCGGGGTGGATGGCATCGCAGTCCGTCAGGCTTGCCGCCGACATAATCGCCGGAATATTGAGATAAGACCTGGCGCTGGCCGCCGGGCCAATACAAATGGACTGATCGGCGAGCCGGGTATGCATGGCATCGCGATCGGCCTCGGAATACACAGCCACCGTGCCGATGCCAAGATCCTTACAGGCGCGGATGATGCGCACGGCAATCTCACCGCGATTGGCAATCAATACCTTATGAAGCATCAAGAACCTCAGGCCGGGGTGATTTCGAATATGGCCTGACCATATTCCACCGGCGTAGCATTTTCGACCAGAATCCGCTGTACCGTACCGTCGTACTCCGCCTCGATTTCATTCATCAGTTTCATGGCCTCGATAATACACAGCACATCGCCTTTGCGGACGCGGCTACCCTCGCTAACGAACGGCTCGGCCTCCGGTGAGGCGGCGCGATAAAAGGTGCCGACCATGGGTGAAGTCACCAGGTGTTCATCGTTTGGCGCGTGTTCGGCTACTTGATGCGGACTGCTCTCGGTAACCGCAGCCTCTTCGCTGACCACCGCTTCGCTGACTGTCTGCTGGACCGTTGCCTGAACAGGCTCCGGGGTAATCGTCGCTGTAGCAACAGCGCGTGAAATACGCACGCTGTGCGTTCCTTCCACGACTTCAATCTCGGCAATATCCGATGCCTTGACCATTTTGATCAGTTTGCGAATTTTCGAAATATCCATATATCTTCCTGTATCTGACGCTTATAAAGACTACGCATCCTGCCGCAGGTTGGCGATCAGCCCCTGATAGGCAAGATAATACGAGTGTTCACCAAATCCGGCGATAACGCCCATCGCCTGATCTGCCAGCATGGAACGATGGCGGAATGCCTCGCGTTTGTGAATATTGGATAAATGCACCTCAACAAACGGAATAGCCACCGCCAGCAGGGCATCGCGCAGGGCAATACTGGTATGCGTGTAAGCTGCCGGATTGATGATGATCCCGGCAACATCTTCGCTGGCAGCCTGCTGTACACGATCGATCAGTGCCCCTTCATGATTACTCTGAAAATGCTGCAACCGAATATCATCAGCGGCAGCCATTGCCTCAAGTCTGGCCGTAATGCTCTTCAGTGTTGCCACCCCGTAATGGCCGGGTTCACGCTGCCCCAGCATGTTCAGGTTCGGGCCGTGAAGCACCAGAATATTCACTTGAATTGCTCCTTCCATCGACGCTGATATGCCGCTGCTGCGTCCGGTTTCAGCTCTCCTGATTGCACCAGCCGTTGCAACATGTTCAGCGCTTCTGCCTGATCGCCCTGCTGCCACAGCAAACGCGCCAGTGGCAGGCTGGCCGCATGGCGTGTTCGCCGTTGTTCAAGCAACGAGCGAGCACGCGAAAATGCGCGGTCTGCCTCGCTGTTTCCCAGTTTTTTCCACACCTGGCCCAACCATGCCCAGGCTCTGGCTTCCTCCGGCGCAAAAGCGACAATATCGAGCAGCAAAGCCTCAGCCTGAAGGTAGTCCCCCGACTGATAGGCCGCCTTGCAACGCGCAAGACCCGCCTGGACACCATGCCAGGCATCCGGTTTGGGAGGGGAATGGCTCCTGCTCATCAACTGTCCTCAGTGATCATCACACCGTGCGTTCGCAAAAACTGCCGCTAGCATGTGGGCCACGCTACGGATGGTAGCTTGTCCGGTCAATTCCGGTCTGCTACCGGAAAATATCGAACCACTGCCGGAGGGGATGCGTGAAGATTATGCTTAACGGCGAGGAACGGGAAACCGCCAGTCAGAATCTGCATCAGCTCATCAATGAGTTACAGCTTGAAAAGCGCACGATTGCCATCGAACTGAACCTGAATGTTATTCCACGCAGTGAGTATGCAAAAACTCCCTTAAAAGAAGGGGATCGCATCGAAGTTGTACACATGATTGGGGGAGGCTGATCGCAGATGACAGAGGATAGAGGACAGAACACAGCAAGCAGCGCCGATGTGTTAACAATCGGTAGCTACAGCTTTACGTCGCGGTTGATTGTGGGCTCCGGAAAATACCGTGATTTTCCGACCACGCGAACGGCAGCGGAAGCTGCTGGCGCAGAGATGATTACCGTGGCCGTGCGTCGGGTGAATATTACCCGTCCGGACGAAGACAACCTGCTTGATTACATCGACCCTGAGCGCTACGTTATCCTGCCCAATACGGCAGGCTGCTTTACTGCTGAAGATGCTGTGCGCACCTTGCGGCTGGCGCGGGAAGCTGGCGGCTGGGACCTGGTCAAACTGGAGGTGCTGGGCGATACTGAAACGCTTTACCCCAATGTCGTTGAAACCATCAAAGCCGCCCGCATCCTGGTCGAGGATGGCTTTCAGGTCATGGTTTATACCAATGATGATCCCATTGTCGCCCGCGAGCTGGAGGCCATTGGCTGCGTCGCCGTGATGCCGCTGGGAAACCCGATTGGTTCTGGCCGGGGACTGGCCAATCCCTTCAACATCCGCGTCATCAGGGAGCGGGCATCGGTGCCGATTATTGTCGATGCTGGTATTGGCACGGCTTCAG
>WFOJ01000082.1 GCA_015488125.1 Mariprofundaceae bacterium | reverse complement strand
ATGGAATCATGCGCGCATACAGTGAGCGGGATAATGATTGTACACCGCCCATGACCAGGCCAATAGCCGCTGCCAGCCAATAAAAATCCTGCGCATTCTGCATGGTTGTGCTCCAGATGCAGACGATGGCGTACATCGCAATACACAGCAGTAACACATAACGGGCATGCCAGTGCTCGCCCAACCAGCCCAGGGCAATGGCACAGGGAAAAGCAATAAATTGCGTCATCAACAGCGCCGTGATCAACACCGAGGATTCAAAACCCAGTGCCAGCCCGTAATCCACAGCCATGCGGGCAATCGTGTTCACACCGTCGATATAAAGAAAATAGGCCAGCAAAAACAGCCAGATATGTTTAAGTTGCCGCAAATGCCGAAAAGTATCAAGCAACTGATGCCAGGTGGCTCTGAAGGTGTGAGTCAGGTGTTGTGCATGAACCGGCGCAGATTCGTCTACATACAGAGCCAGCGGCAGGCTGAATATCGCCCACCACAGCGCGACACTCACAAACGACCAACGCACGGCCTCAGCCGCATCGGTCATGCCCAGCGCTTGCGGATGCAGGGTCATCCAGACATCAAACGCAAACAGCAGGCCACCGCCAACATAACCCAGGGCAAAGCCCAGCGCCGATGTCTGATGCAGATGTTCATGCTCGCTCACATCGACAATCAGCGCATCATAAAAAATATTGGCCCCTGAAAAAGCAATCGAACCAAAAGCAAATAGCAGTAAAGCCAGCAGCCATTGTCCGTGACCGGCAAAAAACAGAGCCGCTGTCATCAACACGCCAAGACAGGTAAAACCAAGCAGCATGCGTTTTTTGATGCCCCCCTGATCGGCAAACGCACCCAGCACTGGCGCGCTCAGCGCAATCAGCAAACCAGCGCCGGCATTACCCATACCCAACCAGAATGTGCTTTCGCTGACATCCATGCCGGCAGCCCAGTACTGCTTGAAAAAGAGAGGAAAAAAACCGGCCATCACCGTGGTGGCAAAAGCCGAGTTGGCCCAGTCATACAATGCCCAGGCATATTTCGGACGTTGCTGCGCAAGTGTGTGAGTCATCATGATGTTCCCAGCTTGTCTTTAACCCAGCGCTGTGTGGCACGCACGCGCTCTGGCCGTGATGCTACTTCCAACTGCCGCAACACGGCCAATTGATGCGCCAGTGTGCGTTCAGTATGCGTGAGCATCGTGCTAAGTACGCCTTCGGGAACATCCCAGCGCCAGTTATGCGCCACTGACAACAGCACGGCGCGCAACTCCTCATCACTGGCTGGCGGCTTCAACCATACCTTGTCAAAAGTACGCAAACGACTGGCCAGTTCCGGTGGCGACAGTTGCGCATCCTCACAATGCCAACTGACCAGCACATGGGCCTTGCATTGCCTGGCCTGTTCCAGCAAATGAAACAGGGCCTCTCCGGTAATGGCATCGCAAGCGCCGGCATCAAGATCAAACACCCAGTGGCTTTTTCCTGCCAGCAATTCCAGACAACGGGCCACCCGCGCTGTGGCCGTTACACCAGCAATGGTCGCAGGCTGAAGCAGCGCCAGCGATGGTGACTCAGCCGTTAATTGGTGAATCAAATGGCTTTTGCCGCTGGCAGGGCCGCTGCTATCCAGCCAGAGCCTGCCCCCTTGCACCAGCCAGCACGCCAGTTGCCTGCTGGCATCCAGCGTACCGCTGTGGGCAATCCACTGCCCAAAGGGAGCGCGCTTCCACTCCTCCGCAGTCAGTAGCGGAACACGTTCAGCCATGACCCTGTTGTTCTGAGCTCAGTGCCTTGAAGGTCCAGACCACCAGATAATGCAGGCCGGAAGCACAGGTGACGGCAAAGGTCAGCCAGGCCGCCCATTGCAACCACGCAGCATGTACAGGCATCATCATGGATAGCAGCACCATCAATACATAAACACACTGAAACAAGGTAGTGGCTTTAGAAACAAGGCTTGGCTCCATGCGCAGGTTGTGGGTGATCATTTCATAGGCAAGAGCACCGACGATAATGGTAATATCGCGAAAAATAATGGCCAGAAACAGATAAAGCGGCACGTGATCAATGACAAACAAAGTTACCACTGTGCTTAGTAACATGATTTTATCAGCCAGTGGATCAAGGTAAGCTCCAACCCGGGTATGCATATTCCAGTAACGGGCGATCAAACCATCCAGCATATCGGTAATCGCCGCAATGGCCATCAGCATCAGTGCATGAGGAATTTTACGCTCCAAAATCATGAAAACAATCACCGGGGTAAGAACAATACGCGCCAGCGTCAGGCTGTTGGGCACGTTGATTACATGTTTCACTGAATAAGCCAGGCCCCATCCAGGCGCGTTGCCTGCATGCCATGCTGCGCGAACCAGTCTGTCAGCCATGCCTGGGCGGCTGTTTTCAGTTGCAGGGCATAGCGCTGCTCTCCCTGACTAAAGCTCATGGGAATCAAAGCCTTGACACGCTGTTCCTGTTGCAGGGCTTTCTCCAGCATTAACTGCTGCGATAAACTCATGGTTCTGCGCACTACCAGCAATTCACTGCCCGGTGGCATGGGCAAGCGATGATCAGCAACCGCCTCACCCTGATCAGCAGGCGCCTTTTCAATAACATCACTGGCCGCCGCCGAGGCAACAGCGACTTCCGCTGAGTCCCCGGCAGCCCCCAGAGTATCGCGAAGCTGTAACATATTATCCTTCATCCAGGCCACCAGGAAGGCGAAACTATCCCCCCGGATACGTCTGTTTTCATCAATGTCCGAAAGCAGGGCAGAACCACTGATGTGCAGACTAACCTGTTGGGGGTCAAGCCATGTAAAGCGCATATTCACCGTCGCAGCAGCCGGGTCGAGCAAAATCCCCCAGCGCCGGGCAATAAGCGCGGCCTGCTGGGCTAGTAGTCGCTGGGAGTTGGTCATTTCCTTGCCTTGTCTGTTGATCAAGGCGATATTCAGGCGAAAGCGCGGTATGGTTTTCAGCCCGGGGATCCCCTGCTCCTCCAATAATTGCCACACTGCTTGTTCATTCATTTCCAGGGTAATCGACCGTTGGCCACGTTGCACCCGCTGCAATAACAACGCCGGTGTTTTGACAAAAGGCGCGCTGTTTCTGCCGGCAATCGGTAACACGCGATCCCATAGCTGCGGTAACACCTGACGAATCTGATCATCCAGCGTTGCTGCCGCCTGCTGACGTTCCAGCACCAGGACAAAGCGTGGATCGGCTGCTGCGGCTGAAGCAAACATACACAAAGCCAGACAGCACAATATCCCCCGAAGATAGCAAGTCATCATTTAACAATCCGCAAGCGCGGCGCAGAAGTTGCTTCTGTTGATTGCGCTGTTGACCCGGTATTATCGGCATCTGTTGTTGCTTGTTGTTCTACTGCCTGTTGCTCCATCATGTCCAGCACGGTACGAACAACAGCAGGCACATCCTGCTCCCAGATCAAGCCGTCTTCCATATTGCCGCCAGGCAAGTAAGCCGCCCACACTGCCGCCAGCGGGATATGACAATCAAAAGGCTGACCGGAAAAAGAAAAACGCGAGCGCACACCATCCAAATCTATTTCAATCGCTTGTGGCATGCGCGTATTCAGTACCAGATTCAGGGCCGGATCGTGTTTTAAGTGCTGCGGTACAATACAGTCTTCACGACTTGCATCAACGACAATATAAATACGCCCATGCTGCTGAAAATAGTTTTTTAACTGGCGCGCTTTGGCAGCTTGCGTAAAATCAATACTCTCCATCATTCCCTCTTTGTCGGCGCTGTACCACGGCATCGGCAAGCACCGCCAGCATGCGTTCGGTGTCCTGCCAGCTAACGCAGGCATCCGTAATGCTTACGCCGTATGCCAGCGATGACGGATCCCCCACCGGCTGATTCCCTTCATGAAGATTACTTTCTATCATCACCCCGATAATCTTCCGGTTACCTGCCGCGACCTGTTCAGCGATCGCTTTGTTGACAATCGGCTGCTCCTCAAATCGCTTATGGCTGTTGGCATGACTGCAATCAATCATAATGCCGGTATGCACACCGCTGGCCTTCAGTTCATCACAGGCCGTGCGCACATGAACCGCATCATAATTGGTATGGTCGTGGCCACCACGCAGGATAATATGGGCATCGCTATTGCCTGCTGTGGAAAAAATCGCCGAATGCCCCTCTTTGGTGAGAGAAAGAAAATGGTGGCCGTGAGAAGCGGCGCGAATGGCATCAATAGCAACGCGAAAGCCGCCGTCTGTTCCGTTTTTGAAGCCCACAGGGCAGGAAAGTCCCGAAGCCAGCTCGCGATGCCCCTGACTTTCTGTTGTACGAGCGCCAATGGCGCCCCAGCTCACCAGATCAGCCATATATTGCGGCGTGATCAGGTCGAGGAATTCAGTGCCAGCAGGCACGCCCATGCTACTGACATCCAGCAGCAATTGACGTGCCTTGCGAATCCCGTCATTGATTTCAAAACTGTTGTTCAGATAAGGATCGTTGATCAATCCTTTCCAGCCCACTGTGGTGCGCGGTTTCTCAAAATAAACGCGCATCACAATTTTCAGCTTGTCGGCATATTGTTGACGCACACCCCGCAATCGTCCGGCATACTCAAGCGCAGCTTGGGTATCGTGTACAGAGCATGGCCCGACGACGACCAACAAACGATCATCTTCACCATAGAGAATGCGATGAATATCCTGTCTGGCCTGCCAGACCGTGCGCGCGGCCTCCACAGTAATCGGAAACTCGCTGTGCACCTGCGCCGGTTTGACCACTTCCTTGATCCCCGTGATGCGCAGATCATCGGTTTGATAGCTTTCAGACATGGATAATTATTCCCTTTTTAATGTAATGCTCTGATGCTGAGCAATCAATACATGGGCCGTTGCAGTGCTTTATCGCTTCAGCAATGCGTGCCTGCCGGCCATTTCGACATAATGATTGGCTGATTGTGACAGAAATGCCTGTTCTTCTGATGTCAATGCCCGCAGCTGACGCGCCGGTGAACCGGCATAGAGAAAACCACCCTTCAGAACCTTTCGTTCCGTTACCAAAGAGCCTGCTGCCAGCAGGCAGCCTGCTTCAAGCACGGCATTGTCCATGACAATCGAGCCCATACCCACCAGGCAACCGTCCTGTATTTCACAGCCATGTAGCAATACGCGATGACCAACCGTCACATCGTTCCCGACGATACAGGGAGACACGCCATGGGAAGTATGCAGTACGCTATGCTCCTGAATATTGCTTCGCTCTCCAACACGGATAGCTTCCAGATCGCCGCGCAGTACGCACTGATACCAGATACTGCTGCCCGCACCCAGCCGAACATCGCCGATAATATCCGCCGATGGTGCAACAAAGGCAGCCGCTGCGACGTCCGGCGTGTGCGCTGCCAACGAGGTAATCATCAGATAGGCTTGTTTTTGGGCTGCTCTGCTGCCCCGGCATTATTCTTTTTGCTGCTGTCAACATGTTTCATGCGGCCATTGATCCAGCTGCCTTCTGCCTGGGCAATCACGGTATATTCCACATCACCATTTAAGCGCGCTGTGCCGCCGAGCTTTAATGTTTGCGAGGTGAACACATTACCGGTAATGCTGCCATGCAACACCAAATTCGGAACGCGCACTTCGCCGGTAATGGTCGCGCCCTCACTGACAATCAGCGTGCCATCCTTGGCTGAATGAATATTTCCCTCAAATGTTCCATCAATACGCACAGAGCCTTCAAAGCTCATATCACCTGTAATGCTCGAATGTGCGCCAATCAGCGTATCAATGTGCTGACTGTCGCGGCTGGGTGCCGCCGCTACTTCCGGCTTGCTGCTTTTTCTCAACATGATCGTCTATTCCTTTTTTTCCAAGCGTAAATTGTTGGCGTAGCAATACCTTGCCATTACTGGCATAGACATGCACATACATCACACGGCCCGGTTGCCCGGACTGAAGCCAGCGCGCAGTCTCATGCAGGAAGCCGTGGCTTTCAATACGGTAAGGCCATTTGTATTTGCCTGTAGATAACAACAAGGGGTGTTTTTTACCCTTCATATCTTCCATAAACAACTTGATCCAGCCATTGGCATAACGCTTTTTGTCTTCGCCATGAACCAGTGTCAGATCAACGTCAAACTGATGATGTTCCAGTGCATGCACCTGAAACTGCAATAACTGCAATCCTGCGCGCTTGCGTGCTGCCAGCAAGGTATCATACACATGCAGGCGTTCACGCAGGGCTTCCTGTTTTTGCGTCTGCGCCTTGATTTCTTCCTGCAACATATTGATCTGTTCATCACGCAGTCCCAGTTGCGTGGTGGTATCGTTCAGTGTACCGCGCAATTCCTGATACAGACGTTGTAATTGCAGGTATTGCGGACGCAGATCCTGCTGTTTCCAGAACGGTTTGTAGTAACTGCCAGCGAGAAACGATGTCGCCATCAACACCAGTATCAGCAGGCTGCCAAGCCCCCAAAACAATACCGGATAAAAACGCCGACTCTGCGTGGCCTTGTGACCGCGATGGTCGATCACCATGATCTGTTTGTATTGCAGCAACCAGTCCCGAAAGCGCTGGTACCAGGGTTTCACATCCACCGCTTATGGCCACTGTGCATGCAGGGGCAGCCCTGTTGTTGCATCAAAACCAAACATCAGGTTGGCATTTTGCACGGCCTGACCAGAAGCCCCCTTCAACAGATTGTCAATACAGGAAATCACCGTCACTTCATCCAGGCCATCGCGCCCCGAAGCGCCGTATGCCAGACCAATATCGCAGCGGTTGCTGCCTGCCACGCCTTTGGTTGATGGCAACACACCTTCGTCCAGCACACGCACAAAAGGTGCATCGGCATAGGCCTGCTGCAACAGCCCACGCCATTGCCCGGCATCATGCCCGCGCAGATGAATCGTGCTGAGCATGCCCCGCGTCATGGGCAGGATATGCGGCACAAAACGCACTTCCACTGCCGTCTTGCCAAGCGCCGTTGCCCATTCTTCCATTTCCCAGGCATGACGATGGCGAGGTAGGCCATAGGCGCTGAGTCCCTCATTGATTTCGCCATACAGCAGCCCCGTTTTGGGCGTGCGACCGGCCCCGGAAGCCCCCGATTTGGCATCAATAATAATGCGCTGCGTGGTATCCACCACAGCAGCACGCAACAAGGGAATCAGTGGCAATAACACCGAAGTCGGATAACAGCCCGGATTGGCCACCAGCGATGTGGCGGCAATGTGTGCTGCCTGCCATTCGCTCAGACCATACACGGCCTGCGCCAGCAATTCGGGATGAGCATGCGCCACGCCATAGGCTTCGGCATAGGTGGCCGCTTGCTGATGCCGAAAATCTGCTGACAAATCAACCACCTTTTTCCCTGCGGCCAGGGCACTGGCTACGGCATTGGCCGCCGCTGTATGCGGCAGGGCAGTAAACACCAACTCAATATCATCAGCCAGAGGGGCATCAGCTGCCTGTAATCGCTGCCGGGCTAGCGGCTCCTGAATGCCGGGCAACACTTCGCCCAGTGTGCGACCAGCCTGTGAATGCGCGCCCAGATGGGAAACATGAAAATACGGATGAGCATCGAGCAGACGAATCAACTCTGCACCAGTATAGCCCGTGGCGCCAAGAATGGCGACGTTAATCAATTGCATGCGCCAATGCTAGGAGTCTGTCAAACTTTGGCAATCGTTATAAGAAACAGCGGAATTCATGGCCGTCCAGCCTATCGCTACGCCAACAGCCGCAGCAGCAATAACAATGGCAGCGCCGCCAGTACACCGGCAAGAAGATCATCAGCCATAATGCTCCACCACTCAGGACCAAGGTGTTCAACATAGCAAACAGGCCAGGGTTTGAGAATATCGAACAGGCGAAATAGGACAAACGATGCCAGCCACAGCCACCAGCCTTCAGCCGCCAGCCATGGCGCAAGCAGCAGCAGACACAGCCCCACACCAGCCCATTCGTCAATAACAATCCAGCCGGGATCCTGATCGTCAAGCTGTGGCAACAACACCTGACATAAACCACAACCAGCCACCAATACGAACAAAACACCCAGTGCCAGCAACGGCACACTGCCATGCCCCAGCATCCAGAGCAGCCAGAAAGCCGGCATGGCTGCCAGCGTCCCCCAAGTGCCAGGGGCAACAGGTGCATAACCACTGCCAAAGCCGGCCAGTACAAAACCTTGCCAGCTATAGCGCGGATGATGCCTCACCTCAGGCAAAATGATCAAATCCCGTATATGTCAACGACAGTGGCTGGCCATGATGGCAAATCATCACCCCCCCTACCCTGCCCTGCATCGCCAGGCATTGACCAATGCAAACAGCTTCAGCAGGTACAGACACATGGGGCGCAGCCGTCAGCAACAAGGCATAATCCTCGCCGCCGGTCAGCGCCAGTTGTATCGCCTGTTTTGTATCGAAACACCGGGTCAACCGGGCCAGCGATGGCAGGCGTTCAACATGCAACCGAAAATCGCAACCGGAGGCGCGGGCCACATGGCCAGCGTCCTGCAACAGGCCATCGCTGACATCAATGGCACAACGCACTCCCTGCGCCACAAGCTGCTGACCAGCGGCAAGCTGCGGTACAACCGTGCTGAAACATGGCACCAACTCGCCGTCATGCTGCCCCTGAAGCCATTGCTGCAAGCCACCTGCACTCAGTCCGACCTCGCCGATCAGATACACGCGATCACCGGGGCGGGCCTGATCGCGACGCATGGCTTTGCCCTGTGGACACAATCCGGCGACCGTGATATGAATCGCCGTTTGCTCACCTGCCGTGGTATCGCCACCGACGATTTCCACTCCGTACTGTGCGGCAGTTTGCCGCAGACCACGGCCAACAGCCCCAGCCTGGGCAGCCGCAGACAAGGTCACGGCCAGCCAGGCCCAGCGCGGCGCAGCGCCCATGGCCGCAAGGTCCGACAACGCCGCTGCCATGGCTCGACTGGCTGCTTGTTGCAGCGGAAAGTCGTCAGGCCAGTGTCTGCCCGCCAGCGCGCTATCCGTGCTGATCACCAGTTCAAAACCATCGGGCACATGGTGGACAGAAGCATCATCGCCATTGCCCAGCCGCGTTTCGCGATGATGCACGCCATGCTGCAAAAAATGCTGACGAATCAGTGCGAATTCAGTACTCACGCGCCGCCTGCATGCATTGTTTGAAGTCCGCCACGGCCTGCTGCAGGCCCTTGAACACGGCATCTGCCACGATGGCATGACCGATATTCAGCACCTGCACCTGACGGATCGCGGCAATGGCTGGGGTGTTCTCCAGCGTCAGGCCATGCCCGGCATGCACCTCCAGCCCCAGACTGT
>WFOJ01000081.1 GCA_015488125.1 Mariprofundaceae bacterium | reverse complement strand
TGCGCAGCACACCCTTGCTTTTTTGACGCGGCTGCCAATAATGCGCCGCTGTAGCTGATACGCGGCATGTATCGGCCAGCAAACAAATTGATCAAGCACTATCCAGAGCAGTGGAGGGTTCAGGCCCTGAGAAGCTGCGGCAACCGGCCCTTGCGGGCAACTGGTGCCAATGCCTGCCCACGATGTGGGAGCGATAATGCGAACTTCTGGCCCTGGACAAGGGGTTTGAGCCTTCGCAGTCGCGGAGGCTTTTTTTTTGCATTTTTCGCGGCCATGGCCGCAGGAGGCGTTGTTGAGTGAATCCATAGTACGGGCATTGAAGTGTCGGGAATGCGGTGAGGAATACCCCATCTCGCCGACGCATGTGTGCGAGTTTTGTTTCGGGCCGCTGGAGGTGGTGTATGATTACGACAAACTGGATGGCAAACTGACACGCGAACTGATTGAATCGCGACCCAAAAATATGTGGCGCTATCGCGAATTGTTGCCCATTGATGGCGAACCCACGGTTGGCGCACAGAACGGCTTCACACCGCTGGTGAAAGCGGATCGCCTGGCTAGGGCGCTGGGTGTGCAGGAATTGTACGTTAAAAATGATTCCGTGTGTTATCCCACGCTGTCATTCAAGGATCGCGTGGTGTCGGTGGCGCTGTCCAAGGCGGTGGAGTTTGGTTTTAATACCGTGGCCTGTGCTTCTACCGGTAACCTGGCGGGTTCAGTGGCCGCCAATGCCGCAGCGGCAGGTCTGAAGTCCTATGTTTTTATTCCGCATGATCTGGAACAAGGCAAGGTGCTGGGCGCCGGTATTTATGGCACGCAGATTGTGGGCATTGATGGCACTTATGACGATGTTAATCGCCTGTGTTCAGAGATTGCCGGCAAATATGGCTGGGCCTTCGTGAACGTGAATGTTCGCCCGTTTTATGCTGAAGGCTCAAAGTCTTATGGTTATGAAATCATGGAACAGTTAGGCTGGAAAGCGCCGAAGCATGTGGTCGTGCCGATGGCCTCCGGTTCATTGTGTACCAAGATTGATAAATCCATTAAGGAATTTATCAAGCTGGGACTGGTGGAAGATAACGGTACGGCAGTGTATGGTGCGCAAGCCACAGGTTGTTCGCCCATTGCCCGATCGGTCAAGGAAGAAACGGATCTGATTCATCCGGTGCGGCCGGATACCATTGCCAAATCACTGGCTATTGGCAATCCGGCGGATGGTTATTATGCCCATCGCGTGATGCGTGATTCCGGTGGCTGGTCGGAAGATGTCAGCGATGAAGAGATCGTTGATGCCATGAAACTGCTGGCGCAAACTGAAGGTATTTTTACCGAAACAGCCGGCGGCGTGACCGTCGGTGTGGCCAAAAAGCTGATTGAGCAGGGACGCATTCCGCGTGATGAATCCATTGTCCTGTGCATCACCGGCAATGGTCTGAAAACCCAGGAAGCGGTGGTTGATGCCATTGACAAGCCACGCATCATTCCCGGCAATCTGAAAGATTTTGATGCCCTCGCTGAGTCCGATGGCATCAGTGTACATCAGGAGTAATAAATGAGTGTAACTGTACGAATCCCGACCCCGCTGCGCAAGCTGACGGGGGGTGCTGATGAGGTCGTCGTCGAAGGCGATAGTATCGGTGCGGTGATTGATCATCTGGAAGCTGCGCATGCGGGTCTGAAAGCCCGTTTGTGCGATGATAACGGTGAAATCCGCCGTTTCGTCAACGTCTATCTGAATGATGAGGATGTGCGTTTTCTGCAAGGCAGCGATACTGTCGTGAAAGATGGCGACGAAGTTTCCATTGTGCCTGCCATTGCCGGTGGTTGCGCCTGAATTCCCTTCCGAAGGGCTGTCGCATCTGATGCACAGCCCTTTCTCACCTTGTTCTGTTCCGGAGTTTAGTAATGAAAATGAGAGTATATCTGACCTATAATGCGGATAATATCCGCAAGCCGCTGATCTGGCAGCTAGGCCATGATTTTGAGCTGGTCACCAATATTCGCACGGCGGATGTGAAAGAACACATGGGACTGGTGGCGCTGGAGCTGGAAGGTAAGGGCGAGGTCATTGACGCTGGTATCCGTTGGCTGGAAAGCGAAGGCGTGCATGTCGAACCTATCGAACAGAATGTGGTGGAGGGTTAAATCATGATTTACAGCAATATTGCTGAAGCTATTGGCAACACACCGCTGGTGAGGCTCAACCGCGTGGCCGCAGATGTTGATACCGAAATCGTTGCCAAACTGGAGTTTTTTAATCCGCTGAATTCGGTGAAAGATCGTATTGGCCGGGCCATGATTGATGCTGCCGAGCGTGATGGCCTGTTGCAGGCTGGCGGCGTGATCATCGAGCCAACGTCTGGCAATACCGGTATTGCGCTGGCTTTTGTGGCACGGGCGCGTGGTTATCGCTGCATCCTGACGATGCCGGAATCGATGAGTCTGGAGCGGCGCAAGCTGCTGAAATTGCTGGGTGCAGAGCTGGTGTTGACACCAGCAGAGCAGGGTATGAAAGGGGCGATCGCCAAAGCGGGTGAACTGGTGGAAACCATCGACGGCGCTTTTATGCCGCAACAGTTTGAAAACCCGGCCAACCCGGCGATTCACCGCCAGACCACGGCGGAAGAAATCTGGCGTGATACAGACGGGAAGGTTGATGCGATTATCGCTGGCGTAGGTACGGGCGGCACGATTTCCGGTGTCAGCGAGGTATTGAAATCGCGCAATGCTGATTTTAAGGCATTTGCAGTTGAGCCGGTGGATTCCCCGGTGATTTCCGGCGGTCAGCCCGGCCCGCATAAAATTCAGGGCATTGGCGCGGGCTTTATTCCCGGCAACCTGAACGTGGCGATTCTCGATGGCGTGGAACAGGTCAGCAATGATGATGCCTTCGCCATGGCGCGCCGTCTGGCGGATGAAGAAGGCATCCCCGGTGGTATTTCTTCCGGTGCGGCAGTGCAGGCGGCATTGCGCGTGGCAGCGCGTGAAGAGATGGCCGGTAAGCGCCTGGTGGTGATATTGCCATCCATGGCGGAGCGCTATATGTCCACCGATTTATTCAAGCATATTGATGTATAAGGCTGATGGAGAGCTTTCTTGATCGATTTTACTGAAGAGCAGATTGAGCGCTATTCGCGCCATATTATTTTACCGGAAGTGGGCGCTGAAGGGCAGTCGAAACTGCTGGAGTCCAAAGTCTTCATGATTGGCGCGGGCGGCCTGGGTTCACCGGTAGCCTACTACCTGGCGGCTGCGGGCGTGGGTACGATTGGTATTGCCGATGCGGATGTGGTCGATATGTCCAACCTGCAGCGGCAAATCATCCACAATCAGGATCGTCTTGGCATGCCCAAGGTGGAGAGTGCCCGCGAGAGTATCCAGGCGCTGAATCCCGACGTGAAGGTGAAAACCTATAATCACTTCGTCACGGAAGACAATATTCGTGAAATTATTCGCGATTATGATCTGGTCATTGATGGCTGCGATAATTTTCCAACGCGTTTTCTGGTCAATGATGCCTGTTTCTTTGAAAACAAGCCGCTGGTCTCTGGAGCCATGTTTCGTTTTGATGGTCAGGTGACGACCTTCAAGCCGCATCAGGACAAGGAAGGCCCGTGCTACCGTTGCCTTTATCCTGAGCCGCCACCG
>WFOJ01000080.1 GCA_015488125.1 Mariprofundaceae bacterium | reverse complement strand
AGTGCCGGTGATTCTCGGCGATCACGTTACGCTGGATGCCGGTACCGGCTGCGTTCATACAGCGCCAGGCCATGGTCAGGAAGACTATGTGGTGGGTATGAAATATGGTCTGCCCGTTTTCAATCCGGTGGATGATCGCGGCGTTTTTGCGACAGACACACCGCTGGTTGCGGGTTTGCATGTCAGCAAGGCCAATGAGGTGGTGATTGCGCATTTGCGTGAGCGGGGTGCCTTGCTGGCACACGGCGAAATTGATCATGCCTATCCGCATTGCTGGCGATGCCACAAGCCTTTGATTTTCCGTGCCACACCGCAGTGGTTTATTTCCATGGATACCAATGAACTACGCCAAAAGGCGCTGGCCGCTATTGAACAAACCAGCTTTACGCCCGACTGGGGACGCAACCGCTTGCAAGGCATGATCGAACAGCGTCCTGACTGGTGTGTGTCCCGGCAGCGCAACTGGGGTGTGCCGATTACCGTGATTTCCTGTAAGCAATGTCATTCACATGCTGTCACCACACCGGAAGTCATTGAGAAGGTGGCAACGGCGGTAGAGAAGCACGGCGCAGATATCTGGTTCAGCGCGCCGCTGACTGATTTCGTATCGCCGGGCACCTGTTGCCCGGATTGTGGCAGCGATGAATTCCACATGGAAACCGATATTCTGGATGTCTGGTTCGACTCAGGCTCCACCCACGCCTGCGTTCTGGAACAACGCCCGGAATTGGCTTCACCTGCTGATTTGTATCTGGAAGGCTCGGATCAGCACCGAGGCTGGTTTCAGTCTTCATTGCTGGAAGCAGTGGGAACGCGGGGGAACGCGCCTTACAAGGGCGTGCTGACCCACGGCTTTGTCGTCGATGGTAAGGGCAATAAGATGTCCAAATCGCGGGGCAATGTGATAGCGCCGCAAAAAATCGTCGGCCAGTGGGGCGCAGATATTCTGCGCTTGTGGGTGGCTTCCGAAGATTATTCAGCAGATATTCGCATTTCTGATGCCATTATCAAACAACTGACAGAGAGCTACCGCCGTATTCGCAACACCATCCGCTTTTTACTGGGAAATCTGGATGGCTTTGATCCGGCAACAGATGCGCTGGCCATGGCGGATCGCACGCCGATGGATCAATGGGTCATGCATCGCCTGGGGCAGTTGCAGCAAGATGTGCATGAAGGCTATGAGCATTATGCCTTTCACCGCATTGCGCATCAGATTCAGGGTTTTTGCACTGTTGAGCTTGGCGGTTTTTATCTGGATGTGATCAAAGATCGCCTGTATTGCGATGCAGCCAATTCGCTGCGGCGACGCTCGGCACGCGCCACGCTATATGATCTGGCGGATGTATTGATTCGCCTGATTGCTCCGATTCTGCCCTTCTCGGCAGAGGAAGCCTGGGGGCATTTTACCGGCAACCGTGGCCAAAGCGTTCATTTGCAAACATTCCGCGACGTGATCAGCTCACCTGCTGTTGATGATGCAGCCTGGGATCGCCTGTTTGCCTTGCGCGAGCAGGTCAACACGGCACTTGATCAGGCGAAGAAAAACAGTGTGGTTGGTTCGTCCATTGCTGCCCGGGTGAGCTTGCCCGGTAGTGAAGCCGAATATCAATGGGTTGCCGCCCTTGGCGAACCATTGACACAGTTGCTGATTGTGGCGGCTGTTGATTTTGGTCACGAGGCACTGGCTATCACGGCTGCTGATGGTCACAAATGCCCTCGCTGCTGGAATGTGGGGCAGGCTGCTGCGCCTGAGCATGCTGTTCATCATGGCTTGTGCGCACGTTGTTTCGATGTGGTAGCATCATGAATCGTATCGCGAAAACGTTTGCAGGAGTATCGGGGAATGAGTGAAGAACAGCAAAAGGATTACGGCGCTGATAATATCAAGGTGTTGCGCGGCCTGGATGCCGTGCGCAAACGCCCTGGCATGTATATCGGCGATACCGATGATGGCACCGGTTTGCATCACATGGTGTTTGAAGTGGTCGATAATGCCATCGACGAGGCGCTGGCAGGCTATTGTGATAAAATTGAGGTGATCCTGCATTCCGACGACTCGGTGACAGTGCGCGATAATGGCCGAGGCATTCCTGTTGGCATACATCCTGAAGAAGGGCGTTCGGCAGCAGAAGTGATCATGACGGTGTTGCATGCCGGTGGCAAGTTTGATGATAATTCCTACAAGGTTTCCGGTGGCTTGCATGGCGTGGGCGTATCCGTGGTGAACGCCCTTTCCGAGTATCTGGAGCTGACGATTCGTCGTGAAGGCAAGATTCATACCCAGCGCTATCATATGGGCGAGCCGGATGCGCCGCTGAAAGTGATCGGTGAGGCCAGCAGTACCGGCACGGAAGTGCGTTTTCTGCCTTCGCTGGAGATTTTCTCGCATCGCAATATGTCGTTTGACATTCTGGCTTCCCGCCTGCGTGAACTATCGTTTCTCAACAGCGGTGTGCATATCGAAATTCTCGATGAGCGCGACAATCAGGCGCTGGTTTTTGAATACGAAGGCGGCATCAGTGCTTTTGTAGCACATCTTAATCGCACACGTACAGTGCTGCACCCGGAATGTATCGCCATTAACAGCGAGCGTGATGAGGTGGCTGTCGAGCTGGCCATGCAATGGACTGATGTCTATCAGGAGCATGTGTTTTGCTTTACCAATAATATTCCGCAACGCGATGGCGGCACTCATCTGGCTGGTTTTCGTTCGGCGCTGACGCGCAGCATTAACCAGTATGCCACCAGTAATGATATGCTGAAAAAGCATAAGGTAACGCTTTCTGGTGAGGATTGTCGCGAGGGATTGACAGCGGTATTGTCGGTGAAGGTTCCCGATCCAAAATTTTCTTCCCAGACCAAGGAAAAACTGGTGTCAAGCGAAGTGCGTTCGGTAGTGGAATCACTGGTTGCCGAACATTTTGGCACCTGGCTGGAAGAGAATCCGCGTGATGCCAAACGTATTGTTGGCAAGGCCGTGGAAGCCGCAACGGCTCGTGAAGCCGCTCGCAAGGCGCGCGATTTAACGCGCCGCAAGGGAGCGCTGGATGTTGCCAGCCTGCCGGGCAAACTGGCCGATTGTCAGGAAAAAGATCCGGCGCTGTCTGAATTGTTCCTCGTCGAGGGGGATTCTGCCGGTGGCTCGGCCAAACAGGGGCGGGATCGTCGCACCCAGGCGATTTTACCGCTTAAAGGTAAAATCCTGAATGTGGAAAAGGCCCGTTTTGACAAAATGCTGTCCAGTCAAGAAATCGGTACCATCATTACTGCGCTGGGCACAGGCATTGGCAAGGATGATTTTGACATCAGCAAGTTGCGCTACCACAAAGTTATCATCATGACCGATGCTGACGTGGATGGCTCGCATATTCTGACCTTGTTGCTGACGTTTTTTTACCGTCAGATGCCGGAGTTGATCGAGCGAGGTCATCTTTATATTGCCCAGCCGCCATTGTATCGCGTGGCCAAGGGTAAAAAAGCGCGTTATGTCAGTTCAGATCAGGAACTGTTTGATTTCCTGGTAGAGCAGGGCGCGGAGGGCAAGGTGTTTTACAGCACCGTCAATGCCAGCCCGTTCCAGGGAGAGCGGCTGTTGACGCTGGTTCGCAGCACATACCGCCTGTATAATCTGCAGGCCAGACTTGCCCAGCGTATGGATAGCACGCTGCTGGCCTTGGTGGTGGAAACCAGCAAACTGAACAATGCTGCCATGCGTGATCGTGAGCGGCTGCAACAGGCCATGGATGCCGTGCAGGCGCATTTTGCGGCGCAGGCGCGTGAAGATGAGACGCTCAATATCCAGATTCTGGAAGATGCGGAAGACAGCAGTTTTTATGCACAGTTTGAACGCCGTGACCATGGTCGTTTGATGGTTTCCCGCCTGACTCGTGATCTGGTGGCGACGGCTGAATTTGCCGAAGCCTGCAAACTCAGTCACATCCTGCATGCGCAGGTGGGCGAAGGCGCTTATTTAAGCTGGGGTGAAAAACGTGAGCCTATCGGCCATTACCGGGAATTGATGCAGCGCATTGAACAGGAGGGTCGTCGCGGCATGGTGATCCAGCGTTACAAAGGTCTGGGTGAAATGGACCCTGAACAGCTATGGGAGACTACCATGGATGCTGAGAAGCGCACATTGTTGCAGGTGTCGCTGGAAGATGTGGTCAATGCCGATGAGACGTTTTCCATGCTGATGGGTGATGCTGTTGAGCCGCGTCGTCGCTTTATTCAGGAAAATGCCCTTAAGGTGCGCAATCTCGATGTCTGATATAAAGCATAAACCCACCATGAGTTACGCCGATGCCGGCGTCGATATTGACGAAGGCAACGCCTTTGTCGGGCGCATCAAATCCGCAGTAGCCTCGACCAGGCGCGCCGAGGTGATTGGCGGCCTGGGCGGTTTTGGCGCCTTGTTCCGCGCTGATTTTGCCAGTATGAAGGAGCCGGTGCTGGTCTCGGCGACCGATGGCGTTGGCACCAAGTTGTTGCTGTTGCAACAGCATGAGCGTCCACAGGTGGCGGGAATTGATGCTGTCGCCATGTGCGTGAACGATATGGCAGCGCAGGCCGCAGAGCCGCTGTTTTTTCTTGACTACCTGGCTTCAGGCAAGCTTGATGCTGAAACGCTGGCTGGCGTGGTTGAAGGCATTGCCGAGGCTTGCCGGGTGTGCGGTTGCGCCCTGATTGGTGGCGAAACAGCAGAAATGCCCGGCATGTATGCGCCTGGTCACTATGATATTGGCGGCTTCTCTGTCGGCGTGGTGGATCGACCGTGTATTGTTGATGGCAGCCAGATCACTGCAGGTGATATACTGCTGGGGCTGGCCTCCAGTGGCGCCCATGCCAATGGTTATTCATTGATTCGCAAGCTACTGGCATTACGCGGTGATAACTGGGTGAATGATACGCTGGCAGATGGCAGCAAAGCCGTGGATGCGGTGCTGGCACCAACGCGTTTGTATGTACCTGCGGTCAAAGCCATGCTGGCTGCCGGTCTGCATGCCCATGGTTATGCGCATATCACCGGTGGTGGTATGTATGATAATATCGAACGCATTCTGCCGGCAGGATTGGCAGCAGCGATTGATACGGCCAGCTGGCCTGTGCCGCCGCTGTTTGATTATGTGCTGGATGTGGCGCATGTGGCGCATGATGAACGTTACCGCACCTTTAATATGGGGATCGGTTTTGTTGTCATTGTACCGGCGGGCATGGCAGGAGAAGCCCGACAGGTGCTGAGTGACGCAGGCGAGCAGGTGTTTGAAATCGGCCGGGTGATGGCGCGCCAGCATGCTGCGGTTGTGCTTTCATGAGCCGTAGCGCCAATCGCGTTGCTGTCATGGCTTCCGGCCAGGGGAGTAATTTGCAGGCGATTCTAACGGCTGTGAAGGCTGGCCAGTGCCCTGCTGATGTGCGATTGGTTCTGTCGGACAAGGCGCAGGCAGGCGCCCTGGCCATTGCCCGTGCCGCCGCTGTGCCACGGGTGGCGCATCTTGAGCCGGCAGCTTATGCCGACAGGGAAGCATTTGATCGCGCCTGCATGCGCATGATTGAAGAAGAAGATTGCCACTGGATTGTGCTGGCGGGCTATATGCGTATTCTTTCCGATGCCTTTGTGCAGCATTTTGCCGGGCGCATCGTCAATATTCATCCGGCCTTGTTGCCCGCTTTCCCCGGTGCCGATGGTGTGGGCGATGCACTGGCTTATGGCGTGAAGATCACCGGATGCACCGTGCATCTGGTGGATGAAGTGCTCGATGGCGGGCCGGTGCTGGCGCAGGCTGCCATTCCTGTGCTGGATGATGATGATCGTCAGTCATTACTACAGCGCATGCACGAAGCGGAGCACCGCCTTTACCCGCAAACGCTGAGCCGT
>WFOJ01000079.1 GCA_015488125.1 Mariprofundaceae bacterium | reverse complement strand
GTTCATTTTTGTACAGTTCAGACTGAAACTCGTCGGGCGTCAACACCATGACCAGGTCGGCATTGGCTGTCGCTTCAGCAACACTGGCGACTTTCAGGCCACAAGCTTCTGCCTTGGCAATGGAAGCAGAGCCTGCGCGCAGACCAACGGTCACATCAACGCCTGAGTCCTTCAGGTTGTTAGCGTGGGCATGCCCCTGGGAGCCGTAACCGATAATCGCCACTTTTTTACTTTGAATGATGGAAAGATCGGCATCAGCATCGTAATAGACGTTCAGCGCCATAACTGCAATCTCCTTGAGCCAGAATAAATACGTGCGCGCAGAAGTCGCTAACCACTGCCAAACGTCCGGCAATCGCGTCATCATCGCACATAAAAAGAGGCGTGCATCCTATGAAGCCACCCGCGAATAGCAAACGAAGCACGAAATGATCAATCCCTCCTGACGAAAACCCATCAATAACCCAAACGGTCCACTTTAGGTTGACACACTCATTTGCAGCGTCGCAATTGTCGGGCATAGCGGCTGGCACGCTGACCAACCCTGGCAGCGACGTTCAAAAGCCATCGCTTGTGGCGATACGTTCTTCGACGATAACCACCTTCGCCCTCATGGTAGGCCAGATACAAATGATAGGCATCATGACGTGAAATACCCAGGCGTTGATGAAAACCATTGAGATACCAGCCGATAAAATCAGCAACATCCCCAAAGTCATCACGACTAGCCGCCAACCTGCCTGTCGCCCGCTGGTAATTCCGCCATGTGCCATCCAGCACCTGGCCATAACCATAAGCCGACGATTTTCGTCCCCAGGGAATGAATCCCAGCACGTAATTCCTGGGTGCTTTGGCATCATACCGAAAACGGGATTCCTGATAGATAATCGCCAACTGTACACTGACCGGCACGCCCCATGTTTGCTCTGCCCGTTTCGTTGCCCTGTACCAAGTGTTTTTTTCGCTGAAAATGGCGCAGCCATCATTCATATGCGCCGGCGGAGAAGTGGCACAGGCATTCAGCAAGACAAGCAAGGCAAGGCATAGCGATGAATAATGCGTGGCTGTGCATAACCGGGTGCTGATGGTCTGTGCCGAATGGGTGGGCCCTGTTAACGGCTGGCCGGATAATGAAAAAATCCCCATTGGATCAACGTTGCTCGCGACAGGCCTGTTTCGCCCTGGCAGATGTTTGCAGGCTGCACCAGCGCGCCCTGGCTTGCTGATGATCTGGTCGGATCGCCAAAATGCGTTGCAACGCCTCAGCCTCATTCATCCCCGCTGGCAAACCATGCTCAAGGCTATCATACATCGCATCAGCCACGGCAAAGCCTGCCCAGCGATTGCGAGGATCGGCGCGATAAGCCAGTTGAAACAAACGCACCGGGTCAGGACCACGTAAAGATGGTGCAATTTGCTGAATATGTGCTTCCAGCAACACATGACTGGCCAGCCAGGCAGCCTCAAGCTTTTGACGTTCGTCCGGCTGCTGTAATTGCCAGCGTTTGACCAGTTGTTGCCTGCTCACACGATGCCGCTTCAGCCAGCGTAACAACGAAGCCAGTGATTGTTGCTGGCGAAAACGCCGTTGCGGCAACCGATACTCAATCTGTGGCCACCACTCATCCTGCACCGGCCCTGACGTCTGACCGATCATATCCTGAATACGACCACGATAGCGACCAAGCCATGTCCACAATGATTCACCGCCAACCATGCGCTGCTGGCGTGCAGATGACTGTTGCGCCAACGCCTGCTGCAACGATGTCGCAGCAGGCATGGCATCGGTAAAACCGACCATGGCCAGCCGGAAGCCATCAAGAAAAACCGCATTATGCGGGAAGACACGGGCAAAAGTTCGCAAAATCGTGGTCAGGTTTTCCGTGTCGAACTGATTCAGCGCCAGCCACTGGCAAAACACCCCCTGAGGACTTAAATGTGCGCTCGCCCGTGCAAACTGTTGCAGCGACAACAACTGGCCGCGCCCGACCAGGTCGGGATGAAACAAATCACCGATAATCACATCCCAACGCTGACCGGAGGCCATCAGGAAGCGCCGCGCATCATCATGCACAATATGGATATGTTCGCTGACGTCATGGTTGCTGGCAGCAAATGCCGTTCTGGCTGCCTGAATGGCTCCCTGTGATAATTCCACCGCCGTCACCTTTGCCGTCGGCCAGTCCAGGGCTGCCGAAGCCGTAATGCCTGTGCCCAGGCCGAGAAACAGAACCCTGGCTGGTCGTGGGTGCAGCAACATCGGCAGACGTGCCTCGTTCTGCTGTACCACTACAGCCGTCGGCTCTGTCGAAGCATCCAACCGCTGCAAATCGGCAAGCAGAATACGGTAACCATTCTTTTGTTCTACCACATGGGTGATGGATAAGGCATCCTCATAAACCATCAGCTCATGCGCACCCTCAAAACCATGACCGAGCAACGAGGCGACAGCAGGAAAATCACCCTTGAACAGCAGTAACACCAATCCACAGCTCAGTATGCCGGCAGCACGAAGCCATGTTCTCCCGCCCCAATAGCAGGCAGCGAGCGCGATTAGCGTCAATGCCAGCCACCATACGGCCATGCTGCCCAGCCACGGAATCAACACAAAACAGGCCAGCAGACCACCGGCAAATGCGCCTGTGCTGTTGGCACCATAAAGCCAGGCACCGTCAAACGTCGCTTGATCATCTCCGGTGCTCAATAATGGCAGCCAGGCACCGAGGATCAGCGTCACCGGCAGGGTACACAACATCAGCACGCTTCCCTGCTCAAGCAAACTCAACCACAGGCTGTCGGCTTGCAGACTGTTCAGCCACTGACTCAGCGCTGGCAACAGCAGGCCAGCGAGGCTGCCGGTCAGCATGAGTATCACAGGCATCCAGCGCAAGGCCAGTGTGCGTGGCAGACGGGGAGCCAGCAAACTGCCAGCAGCGATACCAATGAGAAAAACGGCGAGAATCATGGCCATCACATATTCGGTGCGCAGCAGCACCATGCCATACATGCGAATCCAGATCACTTCGAGCATCAGTGCCCCGGCACCGATCAGCGCATACATCAGCAGCATCTTCGGTGAAGGTGGTTGCGCCGCTAACGTATTGGCTGATGCGGGCGGCGTTGCGTGACATCGTCGCGCCAGTGCAGCCAGTGCCACGGCCAGCAGCAGGCCCATGGCGGCAAGGCTTTGCAAGGCGTGCGCCCAGCCAAGCACGGGCAACAACAGCAGGGGCAACAGCGCACCAGCCACGCCGCCGGCAGCATTCCAGCCATACAGACGATGCAGGGGTTGAGCAAGTGATTCACCGGCACGCACGGCCATGGGAAAAGCCAGACCAAGTAACAGGGAAGGCAGCAGCAGCAGGAAGATGGCCATGCCGTAGCTGAACGCGAATCGGCCATGTTGCAGCCAGCTGCTTGCATCCAGCACATGCAGCAATAACCAGGGCAGCGACAAGGCATAACAGGCCACCATGGCTTCGACCATCGCCAATACAGCCAGACAACGCGCCACCGTAGCGCGCCGTGCCATCACCGCGCCCCCAAGGCTGCCTAGCCCCAGGCCCAGCATGAAGGTGGAAACCGTGATGGCTACAGCGACATTCGTCGCCCCCAGCAAGACGCCAAGCATCCGCGACCACAGTACTTCGTAGCCCAGTGCTGTCACACCTGCCAGACCGTAACACAGCAACAGCAGGCGAGAGATATGGTAATAAGACATCAATGCAGCAACAGCATCAACACCGCCTAATCATCGCGCAGTGGCATCATGATATAGCGCGCCCGCCGATCGTCACGATCAACAATCATCACCAGTGAATATTTGTCGCGAAAATGCAATTGCACATGCGTGCCCGGCAATACTTGCAGAATTGAACGTAAAAACATGCCATCGAGGCTCATGGAATAAGGTGTTTGCAAATCATCAGCCAGTGCCAGTTCGGCCTCCAGCGGTTCACAGGCCGACTCATGATTGCGATTGCAGGCCGACACTTCCACTGTCTGCCCATCGAAACTCAAGCGCACGTCATGCAGTTCATCGCTCACCAGCAAACAACGCCGCAAGGCACGTTCCAGTTGTTCCCTGTCGGTTTCCATCATGGAGGGCAATGCTTCAGAGATCAGCCGTTCATAAGAGGGGAAGTGTTCTTCAATCGTTTTGGTGAATAACTGCACACGACTAAATTCCAGGCAAGCCTGATGAGCGCCCAGCCCCAGCCTCACCGGCTCATTGATCGCCTCGCACAACCGCCGCATATCTTGCAGCGCACGCAGTGGCACCATGCATTCCGTTAACCGGCTTTCCACCTCCATGGGCAAGGAAAGCAGGCCCATATGGAAGCCATTGCTGGTTCTCACCTGCAAGGCTTGTTGATCGCTATCATAGACAAACGATGCCCCGGTAAGGAACTTTCGTGTATCATCGCTGGAGATGCAAAGAGAACTCATTTGAATCACCTTCGCCAGCGTTACTGAAGGGAACTCAAAATATTGCTCAATGCGAACTTCAGGCGGCTCGGGAAAACCATCAGGTGACAGCGTATTCAGACGAAAGCGTGCCTGGCCACAATGAATGCGCAGAATATGACCGTCCAGTGTGCAACTGACTTCCTTCCCCGGTGGCAACTCACGCAGAACATCGTGCAAGGTTTTTGCTGGTACAAGAATGGTGCCAGCTACCGCATCCCGTACATCAATATGCGCTTGCATATAAAGAAAATTATCAGTCGCCGACAGCCAAAGCTGATCTGCATCAACACGAAGCTCGATATATTCAAGCAGCTCATTGATTTTCTTTCGGTCAACCGCGCTCTGACAATACTGAACGTGGTTGAGAAAAGGTGCATAATCCACCGTAAACTGCATGAATCCCCCAATGATGGAAACAGGGTTCAGTCAACACTCACTCCCTGTTTCAGGCTGTTTTTATGCGTTAAGGTATGTACAACAACCCTGCGGCCACATGCTGACATGTATCACCCAAATTCTGCAAGACGCGGGATTGGGTGCAACGGTTATGAAGGCATAAAATTCGTTATTCTCCGCAGGCGGGCAGAAAAACCGAAGAACATAAGTATCACATCAGTCGTCGCTGTAGTGGTAGTGCCATGGTCTGCAATCCAGTTTGGTACATGACCATTCGATATACAGCAGGAGTTCACGCAGGATGAGGAAGCAACCAATACCTGCTACAACCCAGGGGACATAGGGAATACCCTTCCAAATGAAGAACAAGGCCAGCACAGCAACTTGCGCAATAGTGCGTAGCGTAAACCAGATCAGATAATCCATAGAGCCGGAGCGTAGAACAATGGCGAAACATTGCAAATACCGCGCATATCACCAGCCCCTCCCACTAACAGCGCAACGTTTTGGAGAGAGGTGTTTCCTGAAATAAATCAGGTAGCCCACAGACGCAGCTTAATCGTATTGTGCTGCCTTGACGCTTTCCGCGATGCGCGCAATATTTTGCCATATCGGCAATTTAACGCAGGTTGGATTATAATCGAGAAGATCGGCCAGTAGTTCCTTCACCTCTTCAAAGTGTTCTTCTTCATACAGCCACTGCGCAAAGCGAAATGCCACATTAACCTGAAACACGGCGTTTTTCTGCTCTTTGGCGTAATTCATGGCAACACGCCACAACTGGAATGTTTCGGTGAAATTACCATGGACCGATGCCCAGCGTGCCTTCATGGCCAGCGTCTGGCTGTAGGCAAAATAATCGCCGGTTTCCTCTGCCAGCACCTCTGCCTGCGTGATCGTCTCAATGGCAAAATCATCAGCATTGGCAAAGAGGTAAGCATCAGCCAGCAAGTTCAGCAAATAGCCAAGGTAAAGGCGCGTACCCGTTGCCTGACAAAAGCCAATACCCTGCTTGAGCTTGTCAATACCTGCTTTGGCTCCACGCATTTTGCACTCAAACCAGCCATCAACAGCCATCGCCCACATCGCCCACAGGCGGAGGCCGTTATCCTGAGAGCGCTTAAGAACCAGGGCTGAACGCTCGCTGAAACGGTCAAAATCCATGACCAGCTGGCGAAACACGAGGCTGTTGATTTCCACATAGCACTTGGTCGGCGCATGCTGCATATGATCAGCCCGCTGTTCGGCCATATGCAAATGTTTCATCGCCAGATCGACTTCACCTGTGCCCAGGCAGCTTAGCGCCATATAGGCATGCGTTGCACATTCCGGATCCTGACCATAGACAAACTTCAAGCCCTCTGGTTTGCTAACCCGGCCAAGCAGGTTGAGTGATTCGTTAAGATATTTGCTTGCTGTACTGAAATTACCGGCATGGTATTCACCAATCGCCAGACAACGATGGGCAATGCTGGCAACATCGGGCATTTTTTCCTTGTTGACACGCGCCACAATGCCTTCGGCAATTTGCCTGGCTCGCTTTAAGTTCCCCCGCGTCAACTCGAATACCCAAAAACCGTACAGCACGCGATGTGCGCCTGGCGCATTCGGGCATTCAGCCAGTTTTTTCTGCGCCCTGGCAAACACTTCGATCACCTCGCGGGCAGAAAAGCCCTTGGTTTGCATCAGGGCATTGCCGATCAGACTCAGGAAGGTGATTTCAAAGCCATATTTTTTCGGCCCGTCAGGGAATGCCTGCAGGCATTCAATGCCCGTTTGCAGCTGATTGATCGCTTCGCCATGGGCAGACCGCCCCATGGATTTCATGCCTGCCTCAAAATACAGTGGTACTGCCTTATCAGGCCGCTCGCCTTTCCAGAAATGCCAGGCCACCTGATCCGGATGCGCCGCGCGCACCTCCGGAAACTGTTTGACGATAATGGCAGCCACCAGCTGATGCAATTCCTTGCGTTTGCTGCGCAGCACTGCATCGTAAGCCACCGTTTGCATCAGCGCATGACGGAATGTGTAACGCGCATCGTGCCCCTTGCCTTTTTGCAACAAAATCCCGTTGCGTCCAAGTTCCAGCAACTGGTTGGAAAGCTCCGCTTCATCCATATCCTTGAGCAGAGCACGGAGCAGCGGATACCAGAACTCCTTGCCGATCACCGCCGCCGTTTGCAAAATCAGTTTGGCCCGGGGATTGCGATCCATGCGGGCCGTCAATACACCCCGCAAATGATCAGGAATGGCGAAATCCCCTCCGGCTTGTTGCTGCTCAACGGCAAGACGGGTGATTTCCTCAATAAACAGCGGAATACCATCCGATTTTTGGACAATTTCCTTCCTGGTCGCGGCAGGAAGATCGCTTCCCTCAGCCAGTGCATCCACCATTTCCGTGCATTCTTCCGGTGTCAGGCGATTGACGGTAATCTTTTGCACCTGCGGCATGCTGTTCCAGGGCAGGTCGTCGGAAGGTCTGCTCGTCGCCAGAATGAAAATCGGATAGTTCTCAATATCCTTGATCAACGAAGTAAGAAACTCCGTGCTGGAAGAGTCCATCCACTGCATGTCTTCAATAATGATGACAAGCTTTTGCCCATCTTTGCAAAACTGCTGGATAAGCTGCGTCATAAAGGACAAAACCATGCCCTGGAATGCTGCCGGTGTGATGGACTCCGGTAATTTGACTTCCTTGCCCAGCAAGGCGTTCAGGATAAGGTTGATGTTTTGCGACAGTGTATCCACGCCGCCAAAAAAGGTCTCGATCTTGCGCAGCACGCTGTCGCTGGTATCACTGTCGCGGTATTTAAGCCAGCGGCGAAACCAGCGGGTGATCGGAAACATCGTTGCGTTGCTGGCAAATTCTGATGACTGAAGGTAGATAACGTTGACATCCGGGGCTTTCGCCTTTTTCCAGAACTCTTGCGCCAGACGGGTCTTGCCCATGCCAACATCAGCGGCAATCAGCAACGCCTGACCAGTACCACGGGCAGCACGCTCCCACAGGTTCTCCATCAGGCTGATCTCGGTTTCACGACCGATAAAACGCCCGCGCATATCAGCCATGGCTTCGTCATCTGACCAGTCAAAGGAATCAGACGGTTTGACTGCCCGAAACAGGCGAATCGGCTCGGATAAGCCTCTTACCTGTTGCTTGCCCAGATCATCAAAGCTAAACGCCTGTTTGGCCAGACTGTGCGTCGCTTCGGTCAGTACCACGCCATTGGGCGGAGCAACACTGTCCATGCGGGCCGCGATATTGGGGGTCTTGCCAACAATCGCCAGTTCACCGTTCTCGCCCATCTCACCAACGACGACTTCACCCGTGTGCATGCAGATATGGACATCAATACGCTGCTGATAGCGATCAAGTAAATCCCTGTTCAGGGAGCGCAACTCGCTCTGAATGGCCAGCCCTGCGTTGATCGCCCGCTCGGGATCATCTTCATGCGCCACCGGATAACCAAAATAGGCCAGCATGCTATCTCCCATGAACTTGGCCACATGGCCACCCATGGCATCGACAGCGGTTGAAACGAGTTTGCGAAAACGGGAAAACACATCCTGCATATCTTCAGGATCAAGCTGTTCGCCAAGATGATCTGCATCGCTGATGGCGCAATACATCACAGTCATGCTGCGACGCTCGGCATACATACGATGGGAACGGGTCAGTTCTTTTTCCAGAGCTGCGGCATCCACGGCTGATTCCGTAACCGATGACGGCTCAGGCGGCTGAAGAGCATTGCCGCATTTGCCGCAAAACCTGAAACCTTCAGGATTTTCCGTGCCGCACTTGCTACAGGTCAATTCAGAGGGCAGCACTGTACCGCATTTGCCGCAGAACTTCATGCCATCGGGATTATCAAACTGACATTGCAAACACTTCAATGGAACCCTCCATGACAATCAGGCACTGAACGCTTCGTGTATCGCGCAGCTATTCAGGCGGCGAGACTAATCCATTCAGGTAGATGAGCGAGCAGTAAAAAAGCAATCATCCGCTAGTAAAAATACCCAGACTCTCGCATCAGGAAGAGGAAGAACACCGTCGGTCGAACGTTTTGCCAATAATGCTTGCACACCGCACCCAATCAGGTTGAAGCCTGACACAGTTGACCACCACGGGCAAGAGCCTTCAGCTTTTTTAACAGGAACCAACGCTTAAAGAACCTCGTTCTGGCCATAAAGTTTCTTGAGCAGATATTGCTGCTGTTCTGCAAACCGCAACCTGGGTGTTTTGCCCTGCTGTAGCTCACTGATCGCCTGTTGATAGATGAGCAGACGATCAGCAATGCAATGCCGCAAGACGACTGAATTGGCATAACAGCGGCGATAATCTTCTTCCGGCCAGTGAATCAGCACGACATCAGATACAGCTCGCACGGAAAAACGCCGCCGTTGTTCCACAATGGCAATTTCGCCAATCACATCACCGGCTTTCGCCGTGTACAATAACTGATGGTGGCCAGCAATTTCAACATTCACAGAAAGCCAGCCGGAACGCACCATGTACAAGCCAAGCTCTTCTGTGCTTCCTTGTTGAAACAGGGTGTTTCCTGCGTCCAGGTGAACAGTCTTCATTTCTCCACACACGCGCTTGCGCTGATCATCGCTCAAGGTTGCAAACAACTCGTGATGCGCCAGTTGTCGTTCCAGCAAATGGATCTGGTAGTATTCGTCAAGCTGCGCCCGGACGCGGGGATAATGTTTCACCAGTTCGCGCAGGGTCGTGTAGGGAATGCATACCAACATCGTTTCACCCACTGCCTGCAAATCAGCGGTTCTCACATCCTTCCCTGTCAAAAACGGCACTTCGCCGCACACACCTGAATCCCGGACAATAGCCAGGGCTTGCCGTTCACCATCAATCGATACCCAGGGCCGAACACCCCCTTCGGCAACCAGATAGAGAAACTCGGCAGGATCACCAGCACGGGCAATATATTCACCGTCTTCATAGTTGCGAATATCGAGCGCAGGTAAAAGCTCATCAAAAGCCTGATCGCTGATCAGTGCAAACAATTCATGCTGACGAAAGGCCATGCATACCCGATCCTGGACATGCAGCAAGGGCATGCATTGCGTTTTTTCACCTATGGTCTGGCAACAACGAAACAACTGCCGACAAAACCCGCGCTCTTCCGGACGCAGTTTCTGATAAGACTTCATCATGACGATGGCATGGGCAATATCATGCCTGTTCACATAGTAATGGGCAGCATGAGCATACCATTCGGCAGCCTGATCATGGCGTTCTGCCTTGATCGCCATATCCGCAGCCAGCAGGCACAGATCAATATCATCCGGCTCCAGCCTGGCCAGCGTCGAAGAAGCCTCAGCGGCAGTGGAAAAATCCCCCTGCCGAATCGCCGCTCTGATTTGCTGCTGGTATTGTTGTTTCATCATCGTCGCATACTCCGCCTGGTCGTTGAGACCATCAGCGATTATCTGTCTCCTCAATAATAATCATCGACGCCCTGGCTGCCATCGTCGGGTTGGAGTTGGCCACTTCAATGGCCAGATCATCTTTCCCTGTAGGGTTGGAGAAATGAAACTTAAACTGGTGATCACCCAGATGAAAGCTGCGTTTTGTCACAAAAACGCTTTCCTCCTCGCCCCGCAGACGAATCAGCTTCAGCGTCAGCGGCGCCATGGCTTCTGAAATCACATGGATTTCGTAGCGCCCCCGACGATCAGGAAGATCGAAAAATTCCCGCATATTCTGGTAAGGGGCAATCGTCACATCCCTGAAATACAGGTATTCCTTATCGCTCCCGGCAGCCATTGCTTGCGGCATCAACATCACAAACGGCAACCCTGTGAGCAAAAGCACACATAAGCAATGACAAAAGTCATACGTGAAATACATGTTAACGCGCTTCATGCTCACCTCCGTCCGGCTGTAAGCCATGCTTATCGCACAAATAACGCATGCGATCCTTGGCGCGATCGCCAAAGCCCAGCCAGCGTCCCGCCCGCGCCTTGATATTCTTGTTGCGTCTGAGCGCTTCGATGAGCAGGCGACGTTCAAACTCGGCCACCGCTCGATCAGCGCGGATGCCGGAGTCGGGCAACAAGGCAAACCACTGGGACATGGCATCTTCCGCCAGCGAGCGTGAACCGGCATGGTCAAGCGACGATAACGAATCAATAACCGTATCCGTTGCCAGCACGACGGCGCGTTCAATCACATTCTCCAGTTCACGTACATTGCCCGGCCAGCTATAGCGCAACATCTGTTCCATCGCATGCTCTGAAAACGCTTCCACCCGACGGCCACAAACCGCTGATTTTCGCAGCAGGATATTTTCACAAAGAATGGGCAAATCCTCCATATGTTCGCGCAATGGCGGTACTCTCAGGCTAAGCACATTGATGCGGTAATACAGGTCGTCGCGAAAAGCGCCGCGTTGCACCAGTTGTTCCAGGTCTTCGGTAGTGGAGCAAAACAGGCGAACATCGCAACGAATCATGGACTCACCGCCCAGGCGGGAAAATTCACCATGCTCCAGCACACGCAGTAATTTGGCCTGAATACTCTTGGGCAGGCCGGCCACTTCATCCAGAAACAATGTGCCACCATTGGCGCGCTCGAACCATCCCAGTTTACGATGGTCAGCATTGGCAAACGCACCCTTCTCATAGCCGAATAATTCACTTTCCAGGTGCTGCTCATTCATGGCAGCGCAGCTAATGGCGATAAACGGCGCCTTTGCCCGATTGCTTTGCAGGTGCAACTGACGAGCGACCAGCTCTTTGCCGCTGCCTGTTTCTCCCTGAATCAGCACAGTGGAAGGCGTATTGGCGATATTTTTCATTTGCATGCGCAGCGCTTTCATTACGGCTGATTCACCGAGCAACTGGTAGTTGACATGCTGCTCCAGCGCATGCTGCAACTCCTGTTCACGCAAGTGCTGATTAAAGTGCTGAATCCCCCGGTCAACAGCTTCACGGACTTCATCAGGATCAAAGGGTTTGCTAAAGAATGCCGAAGCGCCATAAGCCAGTGCCTGTTGCGCTGTTTCCCTGTCGTCATGACCTGTGATCACGACCACGGGGGTATCCGGACTCTCGTTATGCAGTCGTCGTAAATAATCAAGGCCAATATGCGGATTATCCGGTTCTGGTGGCAGGGCCAGATCCAGCAGCAACAAGTCCACCCGGTGCGCACTCAGTGTTGCATCGGCAGACTGTATATCACCAGCTTCCAGTATCTGATATTGCCTTTTGAGTAACAGACGCAGATTAAGCCGGTTGATATCATTATCATCAACAACAAGAACGGTCCGTTGGACGTGCACATCAATCTCCTTTTTTTATTTGTTGTCTATTCCCTTGCTTTTTCCCGCTGAGTTCGTTCACCATCGAAGGTTGCTGGCACATGCGCCCCGCACAGGCATCAAGTAAACAGGCTGGTACTGCAAAAGAGAATATCCATGTTCAAAATCCCGCACGATGTGGGCCAGATTTATGGCTAAACATCGCTCTGCCCCGCATGCTGCCACAGTGGCAGGCGAATAATGAAGGTGGAACCTTTCCCCTTTCCTTCGCTGGTGGCGCACAATTCGCCATGCTGTGCTTCAATCATACGATGACTCAGGTAGAGACCAACACCCAAACCATTGCTTTTGCTGCTACTGAAGAGGCGAAACAACCTTCGTTCAATAAATTCGGCAGACATGCCACAGCCATCGTCGCGCACGGTGATTTCGGCCTTTTCCCCGCAACGCCTCAGTGTCAACCAGATATTTCCCTGCCGCTCCATGGCCTGGATGGCATTATCAAACAGGTTGTTAAACACGGCCTGTAGCATGGCTTCATCGACCACAGCCATGACACCAGGGGTGAGCTGACTGTGTACCTGCACGCTTTCCGGCCATAACTGGGTTTCTATTTGATGGCGCAATAACACATCGAGACTGGCAGGCTGCAAACGGGGACTGAGCGGCGCCTGTGGGTCCGCCATGCGTTGCATCACGCTTTGCATACGCCGTACCACGCGGGTAATGGATTGCGTCAGACGAGGAATCTCTTCTGCATCAAGATCACCTGCATGCAGGTGATGCGCCAGAAAGGCCAGATCATTCAGCCTGTTTTTCAAATCGTGTGAATGCAGTTGCGCTGTTACCCGCGTCAGGGAGTCCAGTCGCGCTGCTTCCACCTGCTTGCCTGTTAAGCGAGCATGTTCAAGCACGATACCGGCAATGCGAATCACACTGGCCAGCGTGGTTTGCTCCTGTGCGTCCGCCATC